>NZ_PDDM01000001.1:300000-530592 GCF_002914585.1 Pseudanabaena sp. BC1403 | reverse complement strand
TAAACCTGTCTCCTGTTCTGTTGTTCGTTAATTGTCTATCCTAAGATCCTCCATCTTTTGGCTTCTTTTTATTCATGCAACAACGCCCATTTACATCGCCATCCTCAGTCTTGGCAAAAGAACTTGAAAGAGTAGTGCGATCTGTCGAGGAACGATCTGGAAAATTACAATCGCCTGCCTAAAAATCTTGTAAAATACAATTAGTTCGCTATTATCTGAAAGTATGAGTATTACCGCAACAATTTATCCTTATATTGCCGCTAGTTCTGAGATTGCGGGTGGTGCGCCAATTATTGAGGGTACGAGAGTAACGGTGCGGCGGATTGCTGGATATTATCAGATGGGGATGAATGTGGATGAAATTTTAAGTGTGCTTTCCCATTTACGACCTTCTCAGGTACATTCGGCACTTGCCTATTATTTCGATCATCAGGAGGAAGTTGAGAAGGATTTGGAAGAGTCTTCTAATATTGAGTATTGGAAGAGTCAAGCGTTAGTTCATCCTAAAGCGGGTCGTTAAAGATGGCTAAGGTAAAGTTGTTGCTAGATGAAGATGTGCAGCTTGACTTGGCTTCGGCTTTACGCAAGAGGGGATATGAAGCTATTCATGTGCAGGAGTTGGGACGAAAAGGGAGAAACGATCGCGAACAGATTGAGTATGCGATCGAGCAGGGTGTTTGTATGTTTACTTTCAATGTGAAGGATTTTGTGTTGATACACAATGACTATGTGATTTCAGAAAAGGAACATTTTGGAATTATTGTATCGCCTCAGTTGCCAATTGGGGAAGCTTTACGAAGGTTGTTAGCTTTGCTGCAAAGAAGTTCCCATGAATCGATAAAAAACGTGTTGGAATTTCTATGAATAATATTTAGAGTAAATTGCAATCTAAAAAATAATTTTTTCCTTTTTCCTTTCTACTTTTTCCTTGAATTTATGACAGATGCAGAGTTATTGGCAATAATCGCACAAGCAGAACGTGAGGGCTGGACAGAACTCGATCTGTGGGGGAATGATCTGGAAGGATTATCCAGCGAAATTGGACGGTTGCAAAGTCTGGAAAAGTTTATTTTAGGTAAGTTTGACTATAAGGAAGGAAAGAGTAAAGGAAATCGTTTAACTTCTATTCCCCAAGAGATTTTTCAATTAATCAATCTCAAAGAACTTTCCATTGCATTCAACAAAATCACGGTGATACCAGACGCGATCTCCAACTTAGCAAATCTGACTACGCTTGACCTCAATAGCAACCAAAAATCCTTGCACCTGAAATCTACGAAGTCGAATTCAGCGATGATGACGGACAAACCTACGCTACACAAGCCTTACCAGCAAATCAACTCCTAAAACTCCATTACAAACCTATGCCAAACTCCATATCAAACAACATTCATCAATACGGCTCAGGAGATAACATTGCAGGGGATAAAGTCCTTGGTGACAAAGTAATGCGCGATAAAATTGGCACACAAATTAACGGCAACGCCAACATCGGAAACCTTGCTAACGAAGTCAAAGACAACGCCCGTCAACAAGCGTCAAACTTCACCCAAACCAGCGGCGCAAGCGTAGCAGAACTCCTGCAAATCATCAGCAACCTGCGCCAAACCGCCGCCCAATTTCCACAGGAAATCCGCGAAGATGTCACCATCGACATCGATGACGTAGAAATCGAAATACAAAAACCAGAACCAGAACGCAACTTACCCAAACTCAAAAAACGCCTACTAGCCCTACTAGCCGCTGTTACCTTTGTCGCCTCCCCGATCGCAGGCATGACCGACTTCGCCAACAACGTCATGGACATAGGCAATAAATTAGGCATAGGACTTGTATTGAAATAAAAGATGAGAGGCGGCGTGAGAAGCCTTGACTCTAATCTTTTGGGCTAGCCGAACAACAAAAAACTCAAGGTTTTCCAGCTTTACCAAAAAAAGAAAAGCGCGATCGCACCTTTCTTTTTTATGATGGTAGTCATGCCAAGATTTCAAAGCCGACTTTTTAATTGGATTGATACCTCCTTACCCGCCCAAATCGGACGCAGCGTAAGGCGATCGCTCGATCAAAAAATTCGCCAACTCTCAGGACTACCCCTCCAAGAATTGCCGCGCTTGCTAGCCTATCAAGTAGCCAAAGCTGCGCTATATCCCGTATATCTGCTCACCTCGACCACCAAACGTATTTTCCCCAGCCTCGATCGCAGCAAAATTGATCCCAAAGAAAAACTGCGATCGCAACCAGAAACAACAGGGCTATTACCAAAATCTACAAACCAAGAACTAGATCAAACAACAGCTCAAAAAGTAGAGCCAACTAATGACCTACCTAAGTCAGAAATCCCATTATTTTTTCGTCCATTAGCCAAATTTTTAGACTGGATCGATCGCACCAAAACACAACTAGATCGCAAAATATCTGCGATCGTCAAGCGTCCGTCCGAGAACCTCTCAACCACCGAAACCTCAGAACTAGAACCCAAACTAATCGCCAATCGCCTCTTTGCCGAAATCTGGCGGCAACAGATAGACCAAGCCCAAGCAGAACAAAACTCATTAAAAGAAAACAACGGACTATCTGAAAATGTCGCTCTAGGCAAAAACAAAAGACTAGAGCAATTACGCCGCTTAATCGAAGCTGCGATCGCCTACTTCTTTGGCAATCAAACTCAGCCTCAAGATCAGAGCTTAGAAAGCAACGAAGAAGTTGCAGAAATATTCGGGACAGAATCTCCTGATGCAGAAGCATTACCAGATAGTCCTAAGCTAAGGCGGCGGCGAGTCACTGCGGCAAAATCTGGAAGACTCAAAGAAAATGCACCTCTAGCCGAAACTAACAATCTAGATCGACTGCGAGATCTCATCGCCGCCGCAATTGATTATTTCATTGGCAAGCGATCGCTAGATGGCAATCCAGATGGCAATCCAAATGGTATCAGCGGGACACAGCCCGACCTGCTGACAGAAAAAATAATTGATAAGCTTCAGTCCAGATTCGGCAGTTATCCCAATCGAGATCCAAATCCTGAGTCAGAATTTGATGATGCTCTCAAACTCGACAATCAACTCGAACGCCTCCAAAAGTTAATCGAAGATGCGATCGCCTATTTCTTTAATAAACAGCGATCGCAACCAACTCTAGATGAGACCTCGGATATTACGCCTAGCGCTGAAGCTTGGTTAACGATGGAGGATCTATTTGGCGATGATAACGGGCCTTGGCCACTTCCATTGGAATATGAATCCATTTCGTTTAGTAAATCACCCGATCGGACAGCAATCCATTCATCCAGTGAGTTACAGAATTTTGAAACCACAACCACCCAAATCTCCCAAGATCAGCTTGAAAGTAGCCTAGTTTTTGAAGAAGAATTGCAGATGTATCAATCGCAAAGTTCCGACAGAGACAGCGATCGACCTTTACGGGCATGGATTGAAACAAAAGCAAATCTTTGGGGCTACTCCAACAATCCTGTGATGATATTTCTCCTTTGGATTGATGCGATCGTTGTGAAGATCGAGAATTCGATTATTAAACTATGGAAAGGATTGATCAGTTTTCCAAAACGCTTAATTTATTTCATCCGTTATGGAAAATCTAGATAGAAGATGCAACGCTTTGTGTTTTGATATAACTCCTATGGTTTTCACGTTTGTTGTTTATATCTGAAAGCGTAAAATTATTTGGCAAGTACAGGTCTTTATATATACTTAGTACTTATGCAATATACTCCCCCTAAAAACACATCACATCGCTCGCTTAGCAAGTTAACCATCACCCTCGCGATCGCGATCGGAAGAAAAATTTGGGGTAGGGGAAATCCCCCCGTGCTTGCCCTGCTACGCTAGCAGTAAGAGATTCATTATCTGCTTTCCACGTAATATCAGTTACTTGTTTGTAACTGATATTACGTGGAAGGAATTATTAAAATCTAAGAGCTATTTAAGAGAATGCCGAAAAAAGTCTTTATTACAGGTGCGAGTGGTTGTGTTGGTCATTATTTGACCGAGATGCTTCTAGCCAAAACTGATTACGACCTATATCTGTTGGTGCGCGATCGCAATAAATTACAAATTGATATTAGCGATCGCCCTAACGTGCATATTATCGAAGATCCGATGCAGAATATCGGAAATCACAAGGACTTGCTTCGCACGATGGAATTCGTCGTCAGTACAGCCGCCGCTTGGGGGGGAGAAGAGGCATTTGTGGTTAACCGCGATAAAACCATTGAGCTATTTTCGATGCTCGACCCTCAGGTGTGCGAACGCGCCATCTATTTCTCTACAGCCAGTATTCTTGATTCCCATAATCAGATTATTCCTGAAGCAGGACAAATTGGCACACCATACATTGCCTCAAAACATGCCTGTCTTGAAGCTGTAGAAAATTCGATCATTCGCGATCGCCTAATTACTGTTTTCCCCACCCTCGTATTTGGTGGTGCTTCTGACAAGCCTTATTCACATCTTTCTAAGGGACTCAAGGATATTCTCAAATATGTCCCTTATGCGAGGTTCTTAAAAGCTGAAGGTAGCTTCCATTTTGTCCATGCGATCGATATTGCTCAAGTTGTTACGCATCTTCTTACTTCGCCTTCAGTTCCACAGTCTCCTGCTCGTCTAGTCTTAGGAATGCAGAAATTAACTGCTGAGGATTTAATCGCTCAATTCTGTGAATATTTGAACTTAAAAGTTGGCTGGCAATTTGCACTAAATCCATTCCTGATCGATGCCGTAATCAAATTATTCCGCATCGAAGTCGCTGCATGGGATCGCTTTTGCATTACCCAGCGCCATTTCACCTATGATATCGTCTCTCCAGAAACCTTCGATTTGGTATCCAAATATCCGCGTCTAGCAAATTTGCTTGCAGAGGTTAAATAACCGAACATCAGTTACGGTTAATGTCATGAATTATTCGCGTCCTTAGGCAATTTCCAAGAGAAAATATACCTATGCGTAGGGGCAGGTTTTGGAATAAACCTATTGGTAAATCATTGACTTGTAGCTAAACCTGCCCCTACAAGGATGCTGTAAACAAATAAAAAAGCTTCCCAAAGGGAAGCTTTCTTTCTTTATTAGGAATTACGCAAAAGAAGTAGGGGCAATTCATGAATTGCCCCTACTTCTTTTGCGTACATTTAACCAAGCTTTTTAGAACGATTGGCTCGCATCTCTTGCTTTCTCTTTCTAGCTTGGGCGCGACGATCGCTTGGTGTTGGCAAATTTGCGGGTGGCTCGACAATCTTCACCTCATTGATAAAGACTAATCTTGCATCAACGGGTTGATTGAGAGTATCTGTGATTTTTACAGCTTCAAAATCAGCATCGATCGCTGCAAATTCAGTCTCGTTCAGCCAAGCATGATACTTCTTACGGAATTTAGGTTGTTGCTTCAGTTCCTGTTGCAACTGTTCGAGGGAGCCTTCTGTCCATTGATAGTAAAGATTTTTACTGCGGATTTGGGTTTTTGATTCAGAAGTTTGTTGAGCAAGAGGATTATTTGCCCAAGGAATGCGATGATCCCATGTGGCAAGCCCACCAGCGCGATCGCTCTCAAGCAGTCTCTCTAAAATTTGGAGATCAGAATGCTCAGTTACCCGTTCTGGGAATCGGCAAAAGCTTTTGGTTAGGTCAGTCTGAGATGCGCGTAGGAGATTCATGATATTGCCTTGGGCATAGCCGATCGCTGTTTGCCGATCGCGTAAAGTCTCAAGCAAGCTATGCAATTCGCGCTGCAAAGAATCGACAGTACCATAGTACGCCAAGAGGCGATTGGTAAGTGGTTGTAAAATATGACGAATCTGGGTTTCGCGAATGTAGTCTTCGGCGCGGTGTTGGACAAGAGCATAACTCATCAAGAATTCGGGACTACGCTCAATCGCCGCATTGTAAGCCATATCGACCAATCGATCGGTCATATATTCCATAACTACGGGCTGTTGCGTGAAGCTGTTGGCATTCTTCTCAATCAGCGATCGCCAGCGTAGAGAAATCACCGATTCCAGAATTTGCGACTTGGAAATCATTGGCACGATATCTTGACGCAGATTGTCAGTGGTAATTGCTTCACGTTCGATCGCTAGCCAATACATCACCTGTTGCTCACGTTCAGAAAGACGACCATATTGCTGATCAAGGAGATAACGGATATCGCCGAACACATTGGCATCCTGATCGAGAAATTCTTGAATGTCCCCATCGAACATGCTGTTGATCGAACGCGACACAACTGTTAGCGCGAGTGGATTGCCACAATAGAAGTCGATCAATTTCCGAGTTGCCGAAGCGATCGCCAATTCAGGTTGAAACATTTGCCGCGCTTCTTCTTTTAAGCCAGACAATTGTAAAGAACGTACCATGCGATCGCTGCTGTCGGGTGGTAACACATCATGGGGTTTTTCGCGGCTGGTTAGAATTAAACAGCTTTGATGGCGCACTTCCCCAATTTGACGGAATAACTCACCATAGCCTTCATAACCTTCATTATACTGCCCCGCGATTTCGCCACTACGGAGAATTGATTCCACATTATCTAACACAATCAAACAACGCGATTGCTTTAGAGCAGGAATGAACATCCCCAAGAGACTGTTTAAATCATGAGGCAAAGTTGCGATCGCTTGATTTGTTAAAAAGCTGACCAATTCCGCAAGCATCATTTCTACGGTTGGCGCATTGCGAAGGGATTTCCAAGCGATCAGCGTAAATTCTGACTGTACTTGTTCAGCAAGCTTGGTTGCAAAGGCTGTTTTACCAATACCTCCCATCCCAAATACTCCCAAAAGGCGGCAGCGATCGCTAATTACCCAATCTTTGACCGTGGCAAGTTCTTCGGTACGACCATAAAAAATTGATGTATCGATCGCATTGCCCCAATCACAGCGCTTAGCATTTACATCAATCGCGATCGGTTCAGCCGCGATCGGTTCAGCATTGTGAGGATTGACGAGACTCAAAGGATTGTGAGGATTGTGAGCGATCGGTTGCTGTTGAGTAGATTGAGACTGAAAATTTTTAGATTGAGTCCGCACTACTACTTGCAGATTGTGCTTCGTTACCCGCTCATCAAAAGCATCTGACAAGATTTTCCATAGACGATAACCAACATCACGAATATATGAAGAATCATATCCGCAAGCCTCAGCAATCTCAGAGTAAGTCCTGCCATCCCATGTTTGGCGAAATACTTGCTCCTGAATGTTGCTTAGGCGCTTGTTTTGTAAAGCCATATCAACAATTGCGATCGCGTCTTCAATAGTCATCGTCATCATGCTCATAACTCCTCTCAATTAATGTCTCAGTGAATGTCTCGGTATCGGATTAGTAATGGCGAAAGCAGGGCTGAACTTTAGAGTTTAAATTTCAGAACTCAAACAAATAATCTAAATAATGATCACTTGTTTGAAATTGTCTTAATGCCTAACGTTATCTAGTAATTAAATTAATTATCTATATGTGATGACTAATTACAGCAATTTCATATGAATTGATAAACATATTCTTGTTTTTTCACGCTAGATAAATAACATATTTTTTTGTGTTTACAATAGATTTATCTAACTTTTTACCAGATCCTGATTTAGTCTGACATTGGTCTAGAGCTGTACCAATTTTTTCTTGTCTTTTCTGATATATCTACATAAATAAGGCTTTACAGATGTCAGACAGGCAACAAGTGCAGCTAATCTAATCATAAATTATTGTTTTTGCAAACAAAATATTTAATTATCTTGTTTTGACTTCCTGCAAAATACTAGCGACTTGAATAAAAGTTTTCTAAATGAGAAGTATTTTTGAATTAATGCAATTGCAATTTATAAATTAGTCAATAAATAGTGAACTATTTCTACTTTTTATAAATGCAAAAGTTTAATCATGCTCTTAATCAGTATTTTTGATTTTATTCATGTATTTACTGACAAAAAATACTATTTTTTCTGGTGTGCAAATTGAGATTTGGATCATATGCTGTTTGCCAACAAAGGTTATGTAGTTGATTTATTCAGCTTCAAGTCCTTTGCGAGACTCGTTAAACTCACTTACCCTCACATAAAGAAATATTTAACTCTTGTATCACTGGTAAGTGCATATAGCAATAGGAAATTCTTGTTTTCCGACAAAAAACGACTTTTCCTCATATAACCTCACAAGTAGAGGCATTGAAACATGAGCGCCCCCCATCATTTGCCCCAACGTCATCTAAATTTAATATCAAGTCATCCACGCCAAACTGTGATGTTTGGCGTTCGACCTAGTATTGCCGATCGCTTTTCGCATTTACTATCCGAGATCGAGTCATTTTTATTGGCTTGCACCCATGAGGAGATGTGTAGCTTTTGGAATGCGATCGCCAATCTGCGCCAATACTTACAAAAAGACGTTAATTCTTCAGAAGTGCCGCAATTTCTCAATGGAAGACGTAAACAGCGAGACTTTTGCCGCATTTTAGAGGTGTTAGCAGACTTGCCTTATCCCCATTTGCACCTATCTACGCAATTATCTAAAAGCGCAAGCGATCGCTATCAGCATTGTGCCTATCCTCACTTAGTAACACAGCGATAAGGGAGGATATATGCAAAGTGATGCTTTCCCCACGCCGCCAATCTATGTGCATCAGTTTCAGCCTCGGTTGGTACAAATTGATTCCGAGCCGCAGCAAGATAGCGATAGCGCTTTGAGCTATTTACTAGATGAGATTGAGCTACTGATTACAGACTGCTCGCTAGAGGAATCTCGATCTTTCTGGTCAGCAACTGATCGGATCAAGATCAAACATCGCGTCATTGAATCAATGCAAATGATTGAAAGCCTGTTTCTTGACTTAGCCAAAGCCTCAACTCAAGATCCAGATTTGATTTCTGCTGTTTCCGAAAGTCTTCGCTACACAAGCAATTCACAAGTCATTCATCCAGCGCAGCATGACATGCCAAATTTCCTCAAGCAACAGGCTTGTTGATCTCCTCAAATATTTAGGCGCTATCCAAATTAAATCACTTACAACAAAGGTTAAAGTTATGAAGTTTTTACTATCTGTTCTTTCTGCTGCCGCTTTGCTAACTCCATTTGCTGGTAGTGCATCTGCATACTCTCAAGACCCCCGCAGCTGTAGTGACCCTCGCACCCAATATCCGTCAAATCCCCCTTGTCAAAAACAGCAAAATTTACTTAACGTTTATTACAACAGGGTCAACTATTAGTCAGACAGAGCAAAACAGTTATGAGAAGGAAGCAGTTTCTTCAATTTGGAGCTGGGGCGATCGCGTTGTTCACATTGGATCGTCTCGGTAATAATGCTGTTCAAGCTCAAGATTTTGCTGATTTTGCCAAAACATCTAATCGCGAAAAATTATGTGCTCACGCCCTCTCTGGAAGGCTTGATCGAATCATGGGTGATGGTGCTACCTCTGAAGTCCAACTCTTACGACTCTTACGACTAAATAAAGCACCTTTAAATCTCTATGGCGACTTGCCAGCTATCTATCGTGAAGAAGCGGTGATTGAGGGCGTTAACTATGACATCGCTTTTTGTCAGATGTGCTTAGAAACAGGGTTTTTACAATTTGATGGGGATGTTCAACCTGAACAAAATAATTTTGGTGGTATTGGTGCGATCGGCAATGGGGTGAGGGGCGATAGCTTTAGCGATCGGCGCATTGGCATAAGAGCACAGATCCAACATCTCAAGGCATACGCCACTACCAAGCCTTTAGTACAGCCATTAGTTGACCCAAGGTTTAGTTTAGTGAAGCGGGGGACTGCGCCATTGGTAGGGCAGCTTGCAGGGCGATGGGCTGAAGATAGCAACTATGACAAAAAAATTATGGCAATTCTCCGTCGGCTCTACGAGTTGGCTGGTTTTTTTGCCTAAAACCACAAAAGGATGAGGCGGCGCAAAGCGCCGCCTCATCCTTTTGTGGTTTTAGGACAGATCGCTAACAATAGAATCGAGATATCAAATTTGAAATGCTGAACATTAAGCATTTATTGATTCCTCCGCTAAAATCTGTTCGCCACCTTCACTATAAAACTTTTATTTTTAGCATGGAAAAACACGAACAAATCACGATCGCAGAATATCAACTTACCGCCGAGTCATATCGCGTTGGCACATGGGATCATGATGTATCGCAAAATCGTGAAGCTCTCATCGCAGCAATGCCCAGAGTCCCAGGTAAGATTTTGGATCTGGGTTGTGGTCCTGGACGAGATCTAGTTGCATTTCAGGCTATGGGGCACGAAGTAACGGGACTAGATGCCACTCCCTCATTTGTGGAAATGGCAAAACAGGCGGCTGGTTGTCCTGTATGGGAGCAGAGTTTTTTAAGCCTCGATCTACCCAGTAATAGCTTTGATGGGATCTTTGCCAACGCTTCATTAATCCATGTACCCAGAGCAGATATGCTGCGGGTGCTAAAGAATTTACATGAGGCTTTGTGCGATCGCGGAGCCTTAGTGATGTCGATGGTGCGCGGAAATCAGGAAGGTTTTTCCGAAAGACCTACTGGTTATCGCTATGTGAGTGGCTGGGAATATGAAACCCTAGCTCCAAAACTTTTAGAAGCCCAATTTCAGATTCTGAGACATTATTACCGACCAACTGGAGTTGCGATCGAAAATCAATCATGGTTAGTCCTCGTTGCCCAAAAAGTTCTCAATTAGAGAATGTCGGCGCGAAGCGCCGACATTCTCTAATTGGGTTTATTTGCATTTGCCAATGGTTCCATCGGTCAAGGTTGCACCGCAAAAATTTGCACCTTGTAAAACTGCACCCCGTAGATTTGCACCCGTAAGATTTGCGCCTGATAGATTAGCGCGTTGTAAATTTGCACCAACAAAATCTGCACCACGTAGGTCAGACTGACTCAGATCTGCGTCAACTAGTCTCGCACCGCGTAAGCGTGCTAAGCGTAGATTTGCACCTGATAAATCGAATTTAGTAAAATTCCGCTCTTCCCCGCCACGATTGACGATTTCCCAGACTGTACGCCACTTGCGATCGAGAATAGTTTCTTCATTGATGATGCTTTCTCGTAGATTAGCAAGGCGAAGATTCGCTCCTTCGAGATTTGCGTCTGACAATTGTGCTCCTGTAAAATCTGCTTCCGTGAGATTTGCTTTTGTTAAGTCTGCATAGCGTAAATTAGCAGCATTAAACTTGACACGGACAAGATTGCTCCGCCGTAAATTCGTGATGAATAGATAAGCCTCCGTGAAGTTCGCATCCTCTAAATTCACGCCAGCAAGATTGGCTTTCTCAAAATTCCCACCTGACAAATCCGCCGCCACCAGAGTTTGTCCTTCCACGCGCTGATTGACGATTTTCCAGACTAGAAACCACTTAGGATCAAAGAATGTGTCGCTATCAATTTTGCTCGATCGCAGATCGGTATGAAATAAATTCGCTCCCGCAAAGGTAGTTCCCTCTAAACTTGCTCCTTCTAGATTTGCCCTTGTCAGATTCGCCTCGCTAAAATTAGCTCTACGAAGATTGGCGCGTTTAAGTCGTGAATTGGAGAGATCGGCTTTTTCGAGATCGGCTAAGGATAAATTGGCGCTTTCGAGATTAGCACCATCGATTTTTGAGCCGATTAGTTTCGCGAACTGTAAATCAGCATTTTTTAAGGAAGCTTGATTGAGAATTGCCCGTTCAAGGATAGCGTATTTGAAATTAGCTCGAAATAGATTTGCCCCTTCGAGTTTCGCTTCCAGCAAATTTGCTTTCAAAAAATCAGCGCCAGACAACAAGGCAAAGCGCAGATCTGCCCCCAACATATTCGATCGCATAAACTTTGCGCCATCTAGCTTAGCCCCGCGCATATCGGCTTTGCGAAGATCGGCATCCCGAATATTAGCATTGATCAAGTCGGCTCCCGCTAGTCTTGCATCGGGCAGGTCACACTCTGAACATTCTTTAGTTTTGATCAGTTGATCGACATGGCTTTGATTGGCGGCAATTACTGATGTCGCGGTAGTGATGGCGATGAGCGTAGAAATAGCGATCGCAGTTTTGCCTATACCCATCCTTTTGTCTCCGCATCCATCATTGGTTTTTCGAGTTTAATATACTCAATTTTTGCAGCTTGCAAGATATGTTTCATCTGCACAGGTTCATTGTGATCCGCCGCAATAAAAGCTGAATTAAGGGCAATATTACGAATGTTACCACCCGCAACACTGAGCTTACCAAGTTTTAGGTAGTCTAGTTCAAGAATGGGAGTTTGCTTTGGGAAAGCTCGCCGCCAGATTTCAGCGCGTTGCTCTGCATCAGGGAAAGGAAACTGAATCACAAAACGTAACCTTCTTAAAAATGCTTGATCGAGAGAATTTTTAAGATTAGTAGTTAGTACAGCTAATCCGCGATAAGCCTCCATTCTTTGTAGCAAATAGCTAACTCCAACATTGGCATGGCGATCGTGACTGTCTTTAACTTCGGTGCGCTTACCAAAGAGGGCATCAGCTTCATCAAAGAGTAGAATCACACCACCACCTTCCGCAGCATCAAAAATGCGTTTGAGGTTTTTTTCGGTTTCGCCAATATATTTGTCAATTACAGAGCTAAGATCAATGCGATAGACATCAAGCTGTAACTCATTCCCCAATACTTCCGCTGCCATCGTCTTGCCAGTGCCGCTTGAGCCCGCAAACAGAGCACTAATACCTAAGCCCCGCCGACTTCTACCTGCAAATCCCCATTTTTCATAAACAGTTAAGCGTTGGCGTACATGGGCGGCAATATCATGCAGCACAAATTTTTCTTTAGATGGCAAAATCAGATCTTCCCAAGTTGCCGTTGTTTCTACACTTTGAGCAAGTTCGTCAAGGCGCGGACGAGATTGAGCGCGACAGGCATTCCAAAGTGATTGATGGAAGGTGTGATTTAATTCGGGGTTGTGTGTGCTTTTGGCTTTAAGAGAAGCATTGTAGATATGCGTAGGGGAGAGGTTGAAATAAGAGACAAGTTCATGAATGGAGCCATTAAGAGAATCTTTGCTCTCACTATCAAGATCGCTAAGAGATTCTTCCCATAATGTCTTTTGCTCATCGATAGAAGGCGATCGCACCTCAAAAGTGATGATTGTCCGCTGATGTTGGCGACGGCGAGTTTGACTACTAATGATCATTGGACATTCGAGAATCTCGATCAGATAGCCAATCGCCATATCTTGATTTTGATTGGGAACTTCATCGCGATCGCAGTCTATCAATAGAGCAATATCGCTTAATGAATATTCGCGATCGCATAGTTGCGCAATTAACTGGAGATTGATTAAATCATGGGGTAAAAGGTTAGCTGGTATTTTATAAAGCTTTAATTCCAGATCATTGCAGATATCAGATGCGATCGCCATTTTGCTAGCTACATCTTCGCCGCATAGTTGCAAAACAGGTAAATGCTTTAATTGATTTTCATTGGAAGCACTTGCCCAAGTAGCGATCGCTTGATTGACAACTTGTTTATGGGAATCAATCTGGACAGAATTGGCAATTATCGGTTCTAAAAGTTGGAGTAAGCGTTGATCAAGATGCTGATCTCCCATTAGATAATGCAAAATCCGTTCGTCAACTCGCAGTGGGCTAGCCGTAAGCGCATTCCCTGCTCCCAGCTCTACTAAATGCCATCGCCGTAAATTTGAAGCTGGTGAGAAGGCTGACCAATTGGCATGATCTAGTATTGACATCGCTAGACTAAATGTGGCATAGGTTTGCTTGGGATCGTTTGTAATTTCTGCACAAAGATCTCCCCAGCTTGGATTCAATTCTAAACCTACACATAACAGCAAAATATCTCTTTCAAATTCAGAAAGACTTAAGCTTTTGCATAGTTTGGTAAGATAGCTATTGACCTGCTGTTTTTGTGGAGAAGATTCAACTTGCGCTTCAAAAGGGGAGCCTTTTTTTAATGCAATTTTTTTCTCTAGAACAAGGCCAATCCTAGCAAGTGCTGCAAATAGATCATCTTGGCTGCGCTTTAACCAAGTTTCAGTAGTGATCAAAGTATCTGTCAAAGTGTTTAGCGATGCAGTCATGCTTCTTCGGTTACTGCTTTGATTAAATTTTCCAGATAGGGGCCTGCTTCGTTAACTGATAGCAAGATCACTTCGCCTTGTTGCAAGATCTCATATTTCCCTCCGTGAAATCCATGCCCAGCGATTAACCCCATTGATACAGCGAGGTTACCTGTTTCTGTGAGTTTGTTGACGCTCATTGTCTCCATTTCCAGATTCAGGCGTTTACTAAGTTCATCTTCATTCATAGTTATCCCTGTTCCTTGACATCACATCTTAAGACAAATTATGGCTTTGTTGAATTGTAAATTGCGGTATCATTTTATGAAACCAATTTTGAGGTTTTGATGCAAGCTTGCCGTTGGCGAGCTTTAATCAATAGAGGTTTCATTATTATAACTACTTATACTTTTCAGAATCCATTGGGTTGTATCCTTAAGTATAACCTTTGTCCTATTCATTAAAAAAACTGCAAAATATGAGGAGTGAACCAACCATATTTGCCTCAAATGCCGCTAAAAGCAATACCGAGCAAGATGTAGGAATGAATATGGTGGATATCTTGACCCTATCCACGCGGCAGCAGCAAATTATCAATTGGATTATGCGCCAACAGCAGTCTACCTTGGAGGTAATCGCTGTATATATTGAGGCTGAGCTAGAAGAGACAAGTGCCGAGATTGCAGATTTAATCAGTCAAGGATTTATTGAAGAGCGACAAGAGCAGGGGGTGACATATTACGAGATTGACTTTCGTCGTCAGCAAAGTGCTGAAACTTTAGACTCGATGTCTTCGGCATCAGTGTCCCTGCGACCGTTATCGATCATTCTCAATCCTTCGGGGACAGTCTCAACATCAACGGGCGAGAGTTTTGAGTTATGCGTCACAGTCACCAACCAGGGCGATCGCAGTGCATTGATCAGTGTAGCACTCGACAAAGACTCTAGCTCGATTTATCCTTGGTGCGCTTTTCCGTCAGAGAGCTTGGCTTTGAGTGTTGGGCAAAGCTGCGAAGTTGTGTTCCTAATCCAAGTCCCACCAACTACTCCCCCTGATGAATACAACTACACCTTAATCATTGATGCGCCCAAGCATTATCCAGAACATACGCCGATTCAATATAAAGGTCGCGTAATTGTTCTTCCTTCGATTCAAGAGGTGGTCAGAGTCAATGACCCCACCTTTGTCACATTACCGCGCACCTCGTCTGACAATCCGCATCCGATGCGATTGGGTGAAATTTGGCAAGTTCTCGTATCTGTTTCCAATCGCTCCGATCGAGTCGATCGCTTTCGGGTCACTGTGCCCGACCTAGATCCTAAATGGGTTTCGATTTACTATCCAGAGGGCTTGGCACTAGCTGGTATTGTCGAAGCCGTCGATGGGTTGCCGCTTAATCCTGATACCCAAGGCCATGTTACCGTAATTTTTAAGCCGCCCATAGATGTATGGGCAGGGATTTATGCGCCGACTATTCGCATCCATTCCGAGAATAACTCAGAGCTTTCATTATTAGATATTGCCTATTTTGAGATTCTTCCCACCTATCAACTTGATATTCAATTAGTGACATTGCGGACAAGAGTTGTCCGTGAGCCATCCCTGTATGAAATGCGCTTTAAAAGTAATGGCAATATTGCCCGTGAGCTAATCCTCAGAACTAATAGCCCTGAACAAGATGGATTGTTAATCTATACCTTGTCCATGGAAGAACTTAAAATAGCTCCCTTTGGAATGGCAAGGGTCAATATTGAAATTGAGCCGACGAAAAAATGTAAGCCAAGGTTTTTAAGCGATCGCTACTTAAATTTCATTATCGAAGTTGAAGATAAACAGGGAGCTCTACTGCCTAATGATCGCTACACAGGTAGTTTATTATTGCCTGCTCGTCCTTGGTGGCAGTTTGTTTTGTTGATTATTGGTATTTTGGGGTTAGTTGGGACAATTATCTTTTTAATTTGGTGGTTCTTTTTTAGACCACCTGATGTGCCGCAGGTAGTTGAGTTTTCTTCTGAATCACCTACCTATCAAGAAGCTGCCAATGAAGCGATTCGCTTACGCTGGCGGGTTACCTATCCAGAGATATTAAGTGAAATGAGGATTGAGGGGCTCTCAAACGATGAGAAGGCGATCAGTCAACCTGTAGTCTATAACTTTAGTAAGGGAATTCCGCCCGAACTAAAGGAATATTGTGTAATTGATCGCGACTTGTTTTGCCAAAACGTGCCAACCGATGCGCGTAAGCCAAGTCAGTATATTTTCCAGATGAATCTATCATCGAAGAATCCTAAAATCAAAACGATTCCATTAGCAAAAACCGCGAAGATTTTAGTGGAGCCGATTCCCCAAGCTGAGATTTTGGAGTTAGCATCGACTAAGCCTCTTTATACCGAGTCTAAGCCAGTTTTGCCAACGGTTGTATCTGCGCCCATTGCTCAAGCTAGACCTTCAGAAAATGCTCCTGCTCTTGAGACAAGTAATTCCAGCAATTCTTCTGCTCCTCAGTCTTCAAGCCCTGCGAATATTGCTTCAATAACCAACTTTACTGAGCCAAACTCGATCGCAATCATCTTGGAAAAGCAGGTATTTTTCACAGCAATTGGGATTTCCAAAGGCGGGATCAAACCAAGAATCATCAAGCCTAAGCCTGATCTGGATAACGAAGTAAGACTGAACTGGACTATATCTAATGCTAGTCAGGTTAAGGAATTAACCATCGTAGGTCGTTCACCTGAAGGAGAAATCAAGAGTCCGCCGTTACGATTCTTAGTCACTGAAGGTTTACCGCGATCGCTGCGCCCATACTGTACAATTTCTAACGATCAGATGATTTGCAAAAATGTCCCTACCGAGGTTACGGCTTCAAGTAGCTATATTTTTGAGTTAGCGATCGTACCTAGAAAGCCCCCAGTCGATCCCAAAGCCGTTCCTGTTACGAAAAAAACTGAAGTCACTAAAATTGCGCCTTTTCCTGCCAAAATTCTTGAGCTAAAGGTAAATGGACAGGATGCACTACCACAATATTCTTTCAATCTTAATCCCGATATTCCCGCAATTCTCACCCTATCTTGGAAAGTCGAAGCTTCGGCATCTGCCAAAATCGAACTACTCCCCGCCCCTGGAAATATCGCTGCTGTTGGGCAATTAGCTTTGCCATTAAGTCCGAAGTCCGCAGAAGTAACCTATGTCTTAAAAGTAACGAATCCCGATGGACAAATAATCATGCGCTCTTTCATTGTCCAAACGATCGCACCACCGCCTGCGCCCAAATCGGAGCAGACTCCACCGATCGCGTTACCACCTGAGCTGCAAGTTCCTGAGATTGACTCGCCACTAATTTCTCCTAACACGGGGATAAATCAGCGATCGGGTGGCACACTTACACCCTCAGAAGTTCCACCCAGTCAAAAATAAAGAACCTCATCCCTTCTCTCTCCTTTGCAAGGAGAGGGAGAAAAGAAAAAATTAGAAAAGCTAATTGATTATGATGACAGAAGAATTTGATTTTGAATTGCCCAAAGGATTAATCGATGCTAATGGGGAATTGCACGCTCAGGGCAAGATGAGACTATTGACCGCCAAAGATGAACTGATTGTGCAGGACTTGTCCAGCCGCGATCGCAATATAGATATCGTATTTTTATTACTAGCTCAGGCGATCGCCAAATTAGGAAGTCTACATCAAGTCACCGCGCAACAACTTGAGCAACTCTTTTTACCAGACTTTGTCTATTTCCAAGATCTATTTAGTCAACTACAACCGCAAAACGTAACTACATCGGGGGAATCATAGGCTACCCCTCGGAGAGGTTGTATGAAGAGGTAGCCTTCATTGCTTTTTACTTCCATTGGTCAAGAGAAGATATTCTAAACCTCACCCATGCCGAACGCTTACGTTGGGTCAATGAAATCATGCGATTACGTTAGAGCAAATCGTGGTGCGGCGGCGAAGCCGCCGCACCACGATTTAATCGCCAGATAATCCACAATCGCGGTTATTTAGCTTGCCGTCGGACATGATCGTGCGACAAAAAATACTTTTTTGCGAATTACTATCCTTTAATAAAGCCGCGTTAAACTTTGCCCCTCTCAAGTCCGCACCTCGAAAATCAACATTTTCTAAGTCGGCATTTGTAAAGTTTGCCCAGCGTAAATTTGCATCCTGAAAATTTGCATCTTTTAAGTATGCACCGATCAGATTTGCACCGATCAAGTTAGCCTTACGCAAATCTGCCGCCCGCATTTTTGCCAAGCTCAGATTTGCGCCATTGAGTTTTGCCTCAGTGAGATTGGCGTTGCTTAATTCGCATTCTAGGCAAGCTCTAGTTTCCAGCAATTGCCCAACAGGATCAGCGATCGCAGTTTGGACAAACGAAAAATATATAGGTAATGCGATCGCGCCAGATAAAAAGTAATTATGCAACATTGGCAATCCTAAAAGAATTGTTAGTGATAAGACTGAAGGTTCAGCGTAAAATTCGGGGTAAATTTACTACCTAAAACCCCCCTTAAATGCCAACATAGATTTTCTTATTGATATTAGAATACATTTTCAGGAGTTGATTGGCACTCCCCAAATATTATCCCAAAAGACTAATGTTATTAGCTTTACAACTTATGAACGCAAATGGACTCGAACCATCGACCCCCACGATGTCAACGTGGTGCTCTAACCAACTGAGCTATGCGTTCTGACGGATTAATAATATAACATAGTAGAAGTATATTTAACAAAAATCTATGAAATTAATTTTGTATAGCAAGCAAGATTGCTGTCTATGTGAAGGGTTGCTAACAAAATTACAGCAGGTTAAAAATGTGGATTTTGAGTTAGAGGTTAGAGAAATCACGACTAACTCTGACTGGTTTGATCGCTATCAATATGAAATACCTGTGCTCTGCCTATTTAACGATCGCCAACAGGAGCAAGAACTGCCCAGATTTCCGCCGCGATCGCCAGTTACAAAACTTGAAGATTTATTGCAACGCTATGTATAAAAAGTTAATGCGCTTTGTGTCCAAACCCGATCCAATCAATATTTTAAAAGTTTTGCAAGTTTTTTAAATTCTCAAAATGGCATTGTCATTGTGAGAATATGCATAAAAGCCTAAAAGAGAGCTGTTGCACTTTGTGCAACAGCTCTCTTTTAGGCTTTTATGTCCTGATACACTTGGCGGCAGCTATATTCAGTTGAGAGCAAAATGCGTAATAAAATTTGTCGGTTAATTCGGGAAAGCCCATTAGTATTGAAATTTACAGTTGTCAGCAATTTCTTGTTTCTGCTGATATATTTACGCGATATAGGTTTTTATTTCTTTCCCAATGCGGCATTTGCATTGTTGCTATTGAGCGCTTATCCAATTGGAATCCTCTATCTGATTACTCTGATTTGGTCAATCTTTTATGCTCTTTTCCAATTTAAAAAGTTTAAATACAAAGCTCTCATATCGTTCTTAATTCATACCGCAATGATTTTGCTAGTAGTCAATGTAAACTTTACTAAGGTTTGGATTAAGTTCAATTTTGAGATATTTTTGCGCGATCGCGAAGAAGTCGTTACTCTAGCCAAGTCAGATCAGCTCCAAACAAACTCCCGTAATAGAACCGTATTACCATCAAAATATGTAATGACATCTTGCGATGGCACAGTTGATATCGTTCATAATCCAAACATTACCATTCTCTTTTGTACTTTTAAGGGAATTGATAGTGTTGCTGGCTTTATTTATAGCGATATTAATATTGATGGTAAGCAAGGCTCTCAGTCACCAAATTTAGATCAGTTTTCGCAAGGCAAAATTGTAGATGTTGAGAAGTTACGCGATCGCTGGTTCTGGTTTTCCTCAACTTAATGGATTCAAGTCAGTAATTTGGAACCTGCAAGGTGTATCTAAAATTATGGCGATTGAAAAGAACTTGTCAGCACTTGTTTCGTAGTGGTAAGAGCATAGATATCAATTACTCCTGGATATCTGGATGCACCTCGTGTTTTTAAACTGGACATACCCAATGCAATTTTTGCATTGCCACTATCACCAATTTTAGAACAGCGACTAAAGCGGCTATGGGCATTGACAAAAATCGTGCTGCTATTAATACGGCTAACAAAGCGATCGCGCTCGGACAAGGAGTCCGTCAGTAATACATCGGCGTGACCACTGCTGTATTGATTAATCCATGCGATCGCCTCTTCCGTATCATTGACGATTTTGATCGCGATCGTCTCGTCTAAATAAGCCTGTCCCCAGATATCCTCGGACTCGATCGATTGGTCAATGAGGACTTGACTTGGTTTGTCGGTTTCGTCGCTATGGGATTCTTCTAGAAATTGCCGAAAATAAGCAGTTGTCTCCGCACATCCACGCACTGCCAAACCTTGCTTTTTGAGACTGCTGATCCACTCACCTAACTTATGATCGATTAAAGAGCGATCGAGCCATGACCGATGTACAACGACTTTTTCGATCGCATTAACCGCATCAGGATCGCCTTTCCGACTATTGAGGATAATTTCTTTGGCGAAGTCCAACTGACCTGAAGCTGATAAATAGAGGTAGCAATTACCCATTGAAATTGGTAAAGCGGAAACCGTCGCTTGTTTGCTCACCTGCTGTACAAAGCTAGGACGACCATAAGGAATAACCAAACGTAAATATTTTTCTTGGACAATTAATTCTTTGAGTGCCACACCTTTGGGGACACAGGTCATACATGCCTCAGGAAAATCTCTAGCAATAAGGATATCTTTGGCGATCGCAGCGATCACTTCTTGTGTATTTGTACCTTCATTTCCCCCTTTGAGAATAATCGTATTGCCAACCTTTAGGCACATCCCTGCCGCGATTAAGCCTAGTTGAGGAAAACCCTCATATATAAAGGCTACTACTCCTAACGGTACGCGCTGATAGCCATTGATGCCCACATGTAGGGTTAGGGGATCGGGTAGATTCGCAAGTTGGATCAGACAGTCGATCGTATTGTTGAGCCGTTCGGGAGTCAGTTTTAGCCACTCTAGTACCAAATCTGGTACAGCCATATCTCGACTTGCTTCTAAATCCAACGTATTAGCTTCTAAAATCGCATTTTTATGCTTTTTAACGCCATTAGCAATTTCTAGCAGCAAACTATCCCGTTCTCTGGTAGAAACTTGCATGAGTTGCAGCGCTGCCGCATGGGATTTATAAATGAAGCCTGTAAGGTCTTCTGGTGACATATTCTGTAATAAATAATTGTTAAATATCGCGCTGACGAATCACAAGCAATCGCCATATTAGCAAACCCAAAAGGGCAAACAACAAAATGGCTAAAGGAATACCTAAAGTTGATTTTAGATTTAGCGCCCAGACAATGATTAACGCAAAAAATAATCCCGAAGCCATGTACATCAGAGCTGTTTCTACCCGAGCCTGTTGACTATTTCCTAGAATAGGCTGCCATTTGCCAATCCATTGCCATGTATGTTGTTGAGATTCAATGCCACCTAATTGCAAAAGACTATAGCCGTCATTCTCTAGCTGAAATAGCAAAGAGCAGCGATCGCAACCAAAAGCGTCAGTCAGTGCGATCGGCTTTAGCTTTCCACGTTTGCGGGGGCAAGGACAGGGATAAATTTGTTCTAGATCAATTTTTTGAGGCTTATGGATATGCACTAGATAGACATACTCAACAAGGTTGCTAAAGGTAGGCTAATGGCAGAAATATAGATCGAGCACTAAATCAGAATGATTGTATATTACTAAAACCGAGAAGGTAAAGGCAGCGTTTTAGATCTTTCTTATCACTTACTTAAAAAATTTGTGTCGCAATTCACCCATATTGATGTATTATTTGATTCGGTGTAAAAAAACACCTTAAACAAGCGGATGTGGCGGAATTGGTAGACGCGCTAGATTTAGGTTCTAGTATCTTTGATGTGAGAGTTCGAGTCTCTCCATCCGCATTCTCAAATAAAACAAGATGCTGTGCAAAGCACAGCATCTTGTTTTATTTGAGCCATTCTTCAAGACTAGTGGTTAATTTATAAGTGATTTGGGCAGTCAGTTGATCTCGCTTTTGTTTGCGAAGCCATTTTTGAAATTGTTTTTCGTATTCTTCGCTTTCTGGCTGGTAAGCAACCCATGTATCCAGCGCTACACCGAGTCCCCAAAACAATAGAGGATAGATAGCCCAGCCAATATTGCCAGAGGTAAACAAGTTGAGTGTGACTAAAAAAGAATTAACGATCGCATATTTCAACACATTTGCTTGCAAAGATTTCTTTTTGTATTTATCAAACTCTACTTGCTCTTTGCGAACAGCTCGCGTAGATTGCCACTCTTGCACAGACGCTAAGAAATCAGCTTCACTGACTCCCATATCTGAGGCGATCTCATATATCTGCTGTTTGGTCAGGTTTTGACCGTTAGTTCTCTTTGCAAGTGCATAGCGGAGAATCTGATCGACTTGTTCTTCTGAATAAGTTTCCATATTTTCCTTCATGAAGATCAATTCAAGTATAGCTATAGCCATCAATTTTAGAGAGTGGCGGCGCTTCGCGCCGCCACTCTCTATTTGGTTTTATCCTAGCTCAGTAATGAAGCGATCGCAGCAATCGCGTAGCCAATAGGTATAAGATTCTGGATTTTTTTGAATATCTGCTTGTAAAATTTTTAAATCTATCCATTTCCAATCTTCTGCTTCTTCAGGATTGAGAACTGGACTGCGACCGCTATATCCTACAAATACATGATCAAATTCATATTCTGTTAGTTCATTATCTAGTTTTGCCTGATATATAAAACTAAAAACTTCGCGCAATTCACAATCAAAACCCATTTCTTCTTGAAGTCGGCGATGGGCGGCTAGTAAGGTTTGCTCTTCATGGCGTGGATGACTACAACAGGTATTTGTCCAGAGTCCACCCGAATGATATTTATGTTTGGCTCGTTTTTGAAGTAATAGTTGATTATGTGAGTTGAGCACAAAAATTGAAAAAGCTCGATGTAGTAGACCTTCACGATGTGCTTGTAATTTTTCAGCAACACCTATTTGGCGATCGCTTGTATCTACTAAAATAACTTTTTCTTCTAAATGCTGAGTTAGTTGCAATGTTGCATTCATGATATTTACAAAAATAATATTTTAAAAGCCTTGTAAAGCAAGGCTTTTAAAATATTATCTGGTTTTGCTCAGAGGAAAACCATGTATAGCAATGAAAGTTTTGCTTAGGACATAAAACCCAAATAAATGAAGGCGGCGCGAAGCGCCGCCTTCATTTATTTGGGTTTTGATTTGTCCTAGCTATCTCTTTAAACCCGAAGAATTGAAGAATGGCGCTTTGCGCCGTTCTTCAATTCTTCGGGTTTATAATGATGTTTTAGAATCAAATGCTCATTTGTGTGACAGCTATTTTGCCAGAGAAGCAAACATCAACATCAGTATTTGGAGTGCGATCGCGAAGATTATAACGACCTGTATAGATGACGCGATCGCCATCGGATTTAAACTCTAGGGGCAATGGTTGGCTCGACTTTTCACAAAATATTATTTCAGGAGTTTCCTTACTCTCTTTTGGATCAATATGTGGCAAATTGACATTCCAATAGGACTGTGGTGGGAGTTTAATTTCTAAAAGTTGCTTAATGACTACAGCCGTTGTATGTGCTGCCCAATCCCAATCAAAAGCTTTGCGACGATCTTGATAATGGGAAATAGCGATCGCAGGAATATTATGAAAAGCTGCTTCGCGCACTGCTGCTACTGTCCCCGACATATAGACATCCACGCCCATGTTGCCACCATGATTAATGCCTGACAGCACCAATTTCACATCACTATACAAATGCGCGATCGCCACCCTTACACAGTCAGCAGGTGAACCAGCGATCGCATAGATATGCTCGTTACGTTTAGCAATTGCGATCGGTTCATTGGTAGTTACTTGATGTCCACAACCCGAATATTGGCGGGATGGTGCTGCGATCGCGCCTTTAGTCCCAAATACTAGTTCAGTAGCTTTTTGCAAAGACCAAATCCCCTCAGCATCAATGCCATCGTCATTGGTCAAAATAATTGTCATATAGCAATCCTAAATGGTTTGTGAGAGAGTGCTCCAAAGGGGTACTCTCTCACAAACCATTTAATCTCACAAATGAATTAGGGTTTCCATAGATTTGCCTTTAAAAGGAAAAATAAATTTTAAAAGCATTGCTTTGCAATGCTTTTAAAATTTATTGGTGTTTAAGCTGCCTGTTCTTCTAATTGATCTTTATGCAGCCAAATTACAGGGGTTGATACTTTTCCAAATTTAATCTGGACATAATCACCACGAAACTCTAACACTTCGCCCCAAGTCTCAAATAGATACGATGACCAGCGTGTATCATTTGCCGTTGCTTCAGGGCTATTTTCTAATTTTTCGCGAATAGCGCGAACAAGTGTGCCTTTTTTCAGTGCCATAGTGTTTAATGCAACAAATTATTAAGGATTTAAAACTACTAGTAGGTATTGTATAGCAAACCGATATTTTGTTCTCAGCGCCTACAGCAGTAAAAATAAATCGACTTAAGGATTTTTTTGTTAGCATAGCCCTATGAATTAGGTATAACTGCCATGTGCATCTGCATCAACTGCACCTATGTCGATCGCTGCATCACCTATCACGCTATTGAAGCACAACATTTGCAGCCGCATCTAACTGATTCCCCAGATTTTGAGGCAAACTCACCAACGGTTAATGTCAATATTAAAACGACATCTGGCGATATTCAAATGGAATGGGATGTTGTTGGTTGCGAAAGTTTCTCGGCAGAGATGGGGAAATGGATAAAATTACGCCCTGGGGATCTTGTTCCCACTTGACTCCAGAGATGTGAAATCGGAGATGTAGTATTTTGTCCTACATCTCTATTTCTCGTCAAAGAGTTTTGAAGAAGTCATAAATTAGGAATTCATGTCACAAATCATCAAACCATTATTACTATGTACCTTGCTAGGACTATCCTTTAGCGATTACTTCCTTCCTAATATTAAAGATATTGACCACAAAGATTCAGTTCTTGTAACTGCTAAAAGTAACCCATCAACCCATCAAAATTCACCTCAAAATAATTCTGAGAATATATCGAGTATAGATATTTCTGAAACTAAAGCCGAATATCAACGATTTATGCAGACGTTAAGCGATCGCAAAATCACCATCCTTCCCATAGACGAAGTTCTGCAAACTGTTTCTACTAAATTTCTTGGTGCAGCCTATCGCGAAGGTTTATTAGATCAAGATACAACTGAAAAGCTATTCGTATCACTTACAGATTTTGACTGTGTGCTATTTGTGGAGACAGTTTTAGCATTCTCTCGCAACTTGCGATCGCCAAGTCCCAGCTACGAGAACTTTGTAGAAAAGATCCAAGAAGTTCGTTATGCAGATGGCAAGCTAGATGGCTATTGCAGTCGTTTACATTATTTTTCAGAATGGATACGCGACAATCAGAAACGCAATATTGTGCGTGACCTCACATCTGAATTGGGAGGTGTTCCTCTCAATAAGAAATTAGACTTTATGAGTAGTAATTGGCAGAAATATCCACGCCTGAAAAATAATGAAGCTAATCATCAGTGTATTTTAGCAATGGAGCAGAAGATGGAGCAAGAGATGCGATCGCAACCATTACGATATATTCCATCTCGTAAGATTCGCTCTATCTATTCATTACTCAAAGCTGGCGACATTATTGCTGTGACTACGGATCTGAAAGGGCTAGATGCTACACATACAGGTTTTGTCTATCCTACTGCCAATGGAATAGGGTTCATCCATGCGTCACCATCAGGCAAGGTCAAAGTCTCTCCCGATTTACAACGTTACGTTGAAGGCGTTGATCATGCGATCGGAATTATGGTAGCGCGTCCCGTTAATTAACCAAAAATTGCAAAGCAAAACCCAAAAGATGAGTGTTGGCGCGAAGCACCACCACTCATCTTTTGGGTTTTATGTCTTAAGCAAAACTTACATTGATATATTTTGTTAATATTCTGACCGTCTAATCGTTAAACATGCCCATTCTTGACGCTTCCAGAATGTGGCGATCACCCATTTATGAGCATCAAGAGCTTCGGCAACTTTCTGTACTTGCTCAACCAAAATTCCACTTAAAATTCCCCAGCCATTCTCGTCAACAAGCTGATCGAAATAGGGAACCATATCAACGATGATGTCCGCAAGAATATTGCAAGTAAAGCCATTCGCTGGTGTAGGCATATTCGCAATCAAATCCTGAATACTACCCACTTGTACCCAGATTTTATCTTCAGGGATATCATTAAGTTGGCGATTGTGGTTAGTTGCCTTGATCGCCAGAATATCATTATCGATCGCATAGGTTTGACTTGCACCAATCAGCAAAGCCCCGATACTGAGAATACCCGAGCCACAACCAACATCGGCAACCACGATATTATCTTCGGGCTTTACACCCCATAAGCGCATTTCTAAGGCTTCTAAACAAAGTTGAGTGGTGGCATGAGCGCCCGTACCAAAGGCGCTACCAGGATCGAGACGCAAGATTTTGCGATCGCCATCAGTCGGCGGTTCAATCCAAGCAGGATAAACCACCAACATATCGCCAATTTCCTGTGGACTCCAATGTTGTTTCCAGCTAGATGACCAATCCTCATCGTTAATTACTGTCCATTGAGTAGCTGGGGCTTCGTAAGCAACTGCGATCGCATCTTGCTTTAGCCATAGAGCAAGCGCCGCTAGATCCAAAACACTACCCTTCTCAACTGGCAAATAGCTACTAACGCGAATCTGCCCATCTTTTTTTTGGCTTGCCATTCCTTGACAGCCAAAATTTTGTAACCGCCAAAAAATCTGCTCTTCTAGAGATTGCTCGGCTATAACTTGGATTTCCCACCAACTGTTGTTTGGTGCGATTAGCGAAGGTGACATCTGGCGCTTATGACTATGGTATGAATAATTATATTTTGAGGTATATGAGCGCGCAAAGCGCTGAATATCGTAACAATCTCTAACCTCTCTAATCTTGGATATATTCCTGTTGCTGTAACAGCGCTAATTCTGCTCGCTGTGCTTCGCGTCCTAGATATGCAGCATGGTCAAACAGTGTAACAGGACAAGGTTGAGTTTGTTCAAAGATTTCTACGCAGAGTTCCTTAGCAGTTCGCCCCGTAAATAACTGCATTGCTTGACGATCAACTTTGCCTCTAGCAGGAATTGGTTTACCTGTTTCAGGATCAACTGCTAAGCCTTGCTCATTAATGATGTTGCTGTAGTATTTAGCGCAAATCAAATTTTGTTGGCGATCGACATAAATAATAAAGTAACCGCTGGGATCAAGAGCTAGCGATCGCTTTGATAATTGATCATCAATGGCATGGAGTTGTTGTGCAAGTGAGTTCGTTTCAGCAGTCAAATTCATTAACTTTGAGGCAAGAGAATATTATTTATTAATCTTATGATACGACTTACAGCGCTGAAGTTTTGCAGAACCAACTAATCCTATACAATGAGACATAAGTACCTCAGCATAATTAAAAATCCAGAAATAAAATGCGTACCGCCTGCTACACGGACAGCACGCATTTTTTGGGTTTTAGATTTAGTTGTGCCTAGCTACATAGACTATGAAATAAAGGGGTGATCGCCATGCCAGCCAAAGTACTAGATGGACGCTACAAACTGATTAAACAAATTGGTGCAGGTGGATTTGGGCATACATTTATTGCTAGGGATATGCGTCGTCCTGGTTCGCCACCCTGCGTAGTTAAGCAACTAAAACCCGCTAGTGATGATCCCAATTTTATTCGTGAGGCGAGACGGCTATTTAACACTGAAGCTGAAACCCTAGAGAAACTTGGTAGCCACGATCAAATCCCACAATTGCTTGCCTATTTTGAGGAAGATAAGCAGTTCTTTTTAGTGCAAGAATTTGTGGAAGGGCGATCGCTCCATGATGAACTAAAAGCCTCACTACCTGATGTATCAGATTTAGATAATGCAGCTCAAGATCGTCTTTTTGCTGAGTTGGAAAATATTGATGCGCCAACCAGAGACAAACAACTAGGCGAAGTTGAAGTACTCAAGATTTTAAAAGATGTTCTTGATGTCTTGGACTTTGTTCATTCTGAAGGAGTGATTCATCGCGATATTAAGCCAGATAACTTAATTCGCCGTAAGAAAGATCAAAAGATAGTGCTGATCGATTTTGGTGCTGTCAAGGCAGTGCAAGATGCTAACACGCAACTTGTGGCTAACGAAAAAGGGGAATCGCGGTTTACAGTTACCATCGGTACACCTGGCTATATGCCCAGTGAGCAATGTGCAGGCAGACCGACTTATAACAGTGATATTTACGCTTTGGGCATGGTGGCAATTAAAGCTCTCACAGGGTATAGTCCTACCGATTTGCCAACCGATCCCGCTACAGGTGAGCTAGTCTGGCGGGATAAAGCACAGGTTAGCAACGGATTAGCAATGGTATTAACTCGTATGGTTCGCTATCACTATACGCAGCGCTACCAGTCAGTACGCGAGGTCAATCAAGGTATAACCACTTTTGCAACGATGACAGAAGTGGAACGTAAAGCAACTACAAGCAAGATCGTTAGGTCAACAATTCTAACTGGGACGGAGAATTCAAGTCTCTCCAATGTTCCTACTTCTTACAAATCTAGTTCTCAAACTCGTCGCTCAGTTCCAGCACCATCAGCTAGCTCTAATTCAGGGGTTCTCTTTCTATTTGGTGGGCTTTTGGCAGTAGTAGCAGTAATCGCGGCTTTTACTTTACCAGCGATGATGCGAAGTAATCAGCCACCAATTATTGTCAATAATCCATCAATTCCTGCCACTAAACCGCTCTCTACTGACCCTAGTCCTATAACAACGCCTACGAATACAGCAGTAAATCAAGCCCTAAATTTGGAAGCCAATAAAGAGTCTTTGGTTGTCCCTAACAAAATAGTAGGAGATGCTACTCACACTTATACAATTCAGGCTAAATCTGGGCAATTGCTGAGTACTTCGATTACTGGTACTGGACTATTACTTACTGTCCTGAATGCTCAGGGCATACCTCTCTCCAATGCTGTTAATGTTGTAAATGCTGATGTGCCAATTCCATCTGATGGAGCCTATGTAGTTCAATTAAAGGGAATTGGAGGCACTACTGAAATACCCTATCAATTAAAATTTAGTCTTAAGGATGCTGCGATCGCACAACCAACTGCTATTCCAACAACTCCTCCCTTAACTTCTCCATTAGTAACACCAACTCCAACATTGGGGACACCTGTTCCGAATCCTCCTACACCTGTGGCAACGCCAACACAAGCCCCACCACCACAGATAGAAATCAAAATTAGAAATAGATAAATTAAAGATGGTGCTTTGCACTATCTTGATAGCTGTTGCTAGTCTAGGGCAAAAGCAAACTCTAAGAAACCATTTAAGAATTATAGGACTTACGCAAATCAACCAAGAACTAAAGTTCTTGGCTCAAAGCTCAAGTCAGTTAAAACTGACTAAAGAAAGCCTCAAACCAACCTATTTCAACAGGTTTAAGCTTTTAGCCCGCAATTAATTGCAGGGTAGATGCGTAAGTCCTAAATTACTTTCTGCGGTCAAAAGCCCTAAGAGATCCCCCTCAATCCCCCTTAAAAAGGGGGAAGAATTTAATTCTCCCCCCTTTTTAAGGGGGGCTGGGGGGGATCTAGACAATTCTTAAATGGTTTCTAAAAGAGAGTTGCGGCGCTATGAGTCGCAACTCTCTTTTGGAGTTTGCTTAGCGGAAGCTATAAATTTGAGAACATTATGAAAATATATGGAATTGACTTTACTAGCGCACCTAGCAAAAACAAAGTAATCGCTTGTGCAGAAGCTTGGCTAGAATCAGATATTTTACATATTCAGAAGTTCCATCGTTTTATAGATTTTCCTTCTTTTATGGAATTTCTAATGCGATCGCCTGTCTGGATTGCAGGAGTAGATTTCCCATTGGGGCAACCTCGGAAATTAATCCAAAACTTACAATGGGGGAAAACTTGGGCGGAATATGTCGATCGCATAGGACAGATGAGTAAACAGGAGTTTGTGGAAACCTTAAATCAATATCGTCAAGATCGACCTGCGGGCGATCGCGAACATTTACGCCAAACTGATCGGGACGCAGGGGCAATTAGTCCGATGAAAGTCTATGGTGTGCCTGTAGGTAAAATGTTTTTTGAAGGTGCGCCAAGAATGTTGGCAGCAGGATTTAGTGTTTTGCCTTGTCATCCCACTAACGATCCACGAATTGTGATTGAGATTTATCCTGCGCTAATGTCAAGGAGCATAATCGGTAAACAGAGCTATAAATCTGATGATAAGCGCAAACAAACTACAGAAATGCAGTTTTTGCGTCAAGAAATAATTAATCAGGTGCGATCGCCTATATACAATACAAAGTATGGCTTTGTTGTCGAAATTGATAAACAGGTTACTTGTGAATGTGTGAGTGATGCTTCGGGCGATACGCTTGATGCTGTACTTTCCACAATCCAAGCAGCATTGGCTTTCCGACTACCCAATTATGGAATTCCTAAAAATTGCGATCACCTTGAAGGATGGATTTGTTCATAAAGCCCAAAATAGAGTTGCAGCGCGAAGCGGTGCAACTCTATTTTAAATAAAAAAGATAAATAAAAAAGAGCAAACTTGAGTTTGCTCTTTTTTATTTGAAATTTGATTTATCTAATTTAAGAGTTGATGGACTTTTAGTTCCAATCATAGAAGAAACTCCAAAAGCCAATCTCTAAGCGTGCACAACTTCGTTACTAGTTGTTTTTTTCCAGCCTCTAGGCAACTTCAAATCATCAGGATCGACGTAATGACAAGCATAGTCATCTAAACAGATTAAAGCCCAACCATTGCCATCAATATTGACGAGTTTATAAGAAGCTTCCAACACAAAAAAACCTTTGTGGTTGCGGGTGTCGGGCTTTACTCTGACATTTTCTAAAATCATTTTATTAACTTCCTTCTAAATAAAAAATTGTCACTTAGCTGTAATTAAAAAGTTATCAGCTTCAGTTATTTATATTTATGTAGCCTAGCACTCTTGACAAAAATCCTGTGTTAAGATTTTCTGACAAAAGAGCTACTCTTATGAAGTTCTATGACGTTAGATAAAGTTATTTATTGAATTTCAACAATTACAATTCATAAATGTTGACAGCAACCCGAAATTATTAAGAATACAAAGGCTGGATTTTAGCTCAGCACCCAGTCTCTAACCTTTTCAAGGGCTTTCCAATCTGGACGACGGCGCAATCCTTCTTCAAAATTCTCAACAATTTCTGGCTTAATATCTTTCAAAATCATTAGCCAATTTTGAGCAGCCTCAACTTGCTCGCGAACCCCTTTTTGAGATAGCTCTAACATGGCGATCGCTAGATTAATGTGTCCTTGGGGATCTTCAGGAGAAATTTTGACTGCTTTCTGTCCTGCCTTGATCGCGAGCTTGGCATTGTTATCTAGTAAGTACAACCAAGATAGACAAATCCAGCCGCTAGCAACTTTAGGCTGGCGTTCGCATACTTTTTCAAACACAGGAATTAATTCCGCCGCAGATTCACCTTGTTTGTAGCGTTCTAAACCTTGAGTGAATAAATCTTCTGCAATTTCTGTATTCATTGAGCGAATCAAAACTCCAAAGCCGTATTTTTTGCCTTAATGATATTAGCATCAAATTAGAGCACAACTTATCAACTAAAAAGTCTCACTGATTTTTAGTGGCGCGGCGAAGCCGCGCCACTAAAAATTTAAATCCCAGAACATTATGAGTCAGCGTATATCCATTATTAATGTTGGCATTGACACAACTAGTTATGTAGATACTTGCGATCGCATTGCCACTCTCGTCCAGCAAGCGACATTTTGCTACATTATTGCCGCGAATGTGCATGTGGTAATGACAGCCTATTGGGATCGTAACTATCGCCAAGTATTAGAAAATGCCGAAATTGTTACCCCTGATGGGATGCCGCTTGTATGGGGGCTACGATCGCTAGGGGTAAAAAACCAGCAGAGAGTTTATGGGCCAGATCTAATGCTTGCTTGGTGTGATCGCGCAGCTCAAGAAAATCTACCTATTTATCTTTTTGGCTCAACGGACGAAACGCTTAATAAATTAGAGCAGAAATTAAAATTGCGCTTTCCAGATTTAGCGATCGCAGGCAAACATGCCCCACCTTATTTCGAGCTTGAAAATCCCAACTTTGAGATGCTGTTAGCTGAAGATATTGAACTTATTTCTAAATCAGGTGCAAAAGTTGTATTTGTTGCCCTTGGTTGTCCTAAGCAAGAATTTTGGATGAGCCACGCCCAACATCGATTGGCGGCAGTGATGATCGGGGTGGGTGCTGCCTTTGATTTTCATAGTGGACAGGTTTCACAAGCTCCACAATGGATGATGGCGATTGGGCTTGAATGGTTATATCGCTTTAGTCAAGAGCCAATTCGTCTGTGGCAGCGCTATTTGATAAATAATCCCTGTTTTGTAATTTTATTTGGGATGCAACATTTGCGGCGAATTTTTCAAAGCCCAAAAGCTAGAGGCGACGCTTCGCGTCGCCTCTAGCTTTTGAGAGTTGCGGTGCGAAGCGTCGCCTCTAACTCAAAACCCAAATGAGAGTTGCGGCGCGAAGCGCCGCAACTCTCATTTGGGTTTTGATTGGAGACAGCATTTGGGCAAGATAATGAACAGGGACTTAAACAAAGCAAATTTTGTGATGCACAATCAGATCAAGAGCAAAAGAGGAATATGAGAGTGAGTAGCGATCGCAAACCAACCAAGAAGCACACCGAGCAATGTGCAAAAAAATACGACATTCGAGCTGGTAACCAGATCAAACAATGGTCAATGGTCGAGTGCAACTGGTTGCGATCGCTATTCCTAATTGCTAGCGACACCTTGGGATTGGGCATAGCATGGCAAGTTTCTCGGAGACTCAATCAAGACTTTTCACCCCTACCGCCAGAACTTAATTGGGGCGAATTTGCAGGATTTACGGGTTTGTTTTGGGCTTTTGCAGCTGCGATCGTCACAGGATTTGCTTATCACAACTTTTATCGAGGAGAGTCACAATGGCGTAACTATGTAAAGCAAGCTCAAGTCATTAGCAGCGTTTACATGGCATCTTTGGTGGTCAGCTATTTTTATAGCCCTACAGTTGATGCCCCGCGATCGCTGTTTTTTCCAGCATGGATTGGCAGCATAGTCATGATTATCGGATTACGCTTGCTATTAACTTTGCTCTTTGATCAGTTTCCGATCGCCAGAATCCATACGCCAGTTTTTATCATTGCGCCTAGCGATCGCTTATCATACTTAGCCAAAATTGTCGAAAAAAGAACTGGCTATAAAGTTGTCGGGGTACTTACTTCTTCTCTCGCTAATACTTCACACGCAATACAATCTATTATTAGTTCTGGGGCAAAAGAGGTGATTGCGGAAGGCTTGCCAGAAACACAACTTGCTTCTCAATTATATTGGCAGCTTCGCAATGCGGGAATTGGACTAAGGCTAGTTCCATCTAGCTTAATGCTACTTCATCGGCGCGGTACTCCAGAGATTTTTGCATCAATGCCCATGATTCGGATTGAGTCATCGCTGTTAGCGAATTGGGAATATATTTTTAAGCGCTGTTTGGATTTGGTCGCTGCCTTTCTTGGGTTAATAGTTTTATCGCCAGTATTTATTGGAGTTGCGATCGCGATTAAAACTAGCTCTAAAGGGAGTGTGTTTTATACTCAAGATCGCATTGGCTTACAGGGGCAATCTTTCCGTATGTGGAAGTTTCGCAGCATGTTTATGGATGCCGATCGCCGCCAATCAGAACTAGAACACCTAAACAAAAGTTCCGATGGTGTCATGTTCAAAATCGAACAAGATCCACGCATAATTCCGATTGGACATTTTTTGCGTTCTACAAGTCTGGATGAACTTCCACAACTATTCAATGTGCTAATTGGACAGATGAGTCTGGTTGGCCCACGTCCTTTGCCCGTCAGGGATGTGGCAAGATTTACCAGTTGGCATCATACAAGGCATTTAGTTATGCCAGGGATTACAGGTTTATGGCAAATTTCAGGGCGATCGGATTTAGATACAATTGATGATGTGGCAAAATTAGATCTTTTCTATATAGATCGCTGGTCACTAAATTTTGATTTGGAAATTCTCATTGAGACTCTAAGGCTAGTTTTATTTGGTAAGGGTGCATATTAAGGCAAATTTCCACATAAAAACTAAAGCCAGAAAAGATAAATCGCCCGCTGCGCGGGCGATTTATCTTTTCTGGCTTTAAGGTTTCTTTTGCTTAGCAACTTAATGCCAAGTGTCATTTTTTATCTTTTTTTCATCAAAACCCTTTGCCGAGTATTGCAAAAGACAAAATTTTTTGAACCTATCCGACTATAATTCAATAGCATTCATCCTTAAAACTCTTTACGAAGGTAATTAAAATGAGCGAAGAACAAAAGTCAGGGATTGGTGGATTTGTAAGTGGCTTACAGCAGAAAGCTGGGGAAGTGGCTGAAGGACTCAAAGACAAGGCTGAAGGAGTTATCGGCGAAGAAAACGTCAAGAAAGTTTCTGATGTTCTAAACACAGATGTTGGTGTCATGGCTAAAGATTCTGCTGGTAAAGCAGTTGATGCGCTAGAGAATCTTACTGGTCGTGACATTGATGGTGATGGCGATATTGGTGGTAAGCCACAAGCTTAGTAAAACCCAAAAAGATAAATAGCCCGCTGCGCGGGCTATTTATCTTTTCGGGTTTTAAGGTTTCTTTTATTTAACGACAAATCATTAATAAAGACGGCATTTATGCCGTCTTTATTAATGATTATGGATCGAACCATCGGGCATAATCGTTCCAAATAGATTTGCTTCAGATAAACTAACTCCATTCAGATTGGCAAGTCGTAAATTAGCTTTAACTAAATTAGTACCAATCAAAAATGCAGCATCTAGTTTTGCTGAAACCAGTTGTGCTCCTGTCAAAATTGCCCCGTTTAAATTTGCATTACTTAAAATTGCATCACTTAAGATTGTATCTTCCAAATTACTATCACTCAGATCAGCATTGCTCAGAATTGCATTGCTCAGAACCGCATTTTTTAAATTTGCGTGCCTTAAATTAGCATTACTTAAATTGGCATTACTGAGAATTGCATCAGCTAAGTTAGCATGACAAAGATTAGCCTGATTAATAGCAGCATTACTCAAATCACATTCTTGCAAATTGGCATTGCTCAGATTTGCGTTGTAAAGCTTTGAGTCTGACAGATTGCTATTACTAAGATCAGCAAATTCTAGATTTGCGTTAGTTAAATCACTGCGGTGGAGATCAGCATTTGTGAGATTAACATTGCTCAAAATGGCATTGCTTAAGTTTGTCTCACTTAAATTGGCATTGCTCAAATCACTTTCGTCTAAGTCTGCACCACTCAAATTAGCACCATTAAAATGAGCTTTAGTAAGATCGGCTCCTTGTAAGTTTGCCATACTCAGATCGCATCTTTCTAAACAAGCTTCTCTTAGATGAGCTTTGCTCAAATAGGCTCCACTCACCTCAGCATCTTTAAGATTTACTTTATACAAATCTGCTTCTCGCAAATTTGCTTTTACGAGATCAGAACCACTGAGATTCGCACCTAATAAATTAGCATTACTCAAATTTGTCCAGCGCAAGTTTACTCCACTCAAATCTGCTTCGCGGAGATTGGCACGTCTTAAGTTAGTACCACTCAAATTAGGGATAATCTCAGGATTTTCTAGTCGCCATCTATTCCAACTGGCTGCTCCTTGTTTCAGTATCGCAAGATGTTCTGAGTTTCCCATATGTCTCTTCCTTTTACACCATGATCTCGTTTAGATGTAGTGTTTATTTAGAGGGTTATACTCGCATTGATTATCACTTGGCGAAACAAGAAAAAGTCAGTAATTAAGGTGTTGCTGTCGCCAGTTTTATTACAATGCTTTTCGCTCAATCTAGAACAAAAAGAAGTTTAGGACTTACGCATCTGCCCTGCAATAAATTGCGGGCTAAAAGCTTAAACCTGTTGAAACAGGTTGGTTTGAGGCTTTCTTTAGTCAGTTTTAACTGACTTGAGCTTTGAGCCAAGAACTTTAGTTCTTGGTTGATTTGCGTAAGTCCTAAAGTTATTTGTTTACATGTATAGCAATGCAAACGGAGTATACTCTAACTAGCAATAGCTATAAACCTGTGAAGAATTATGTCTTCCAATTATTCTGAAATTTCTTTAGAGTGGATACAAGATCGATCGCAGGTTTTGCAGCCCTATCTAATTACCAAGGCTGAGCGAGGAATTATTGGAAAGAGTCGCTATGCGATGAGGCTTCGTCAAGAGATTAAAAGTGCCAGTGAAGATCGGCAGCCAGTATTGATTCTTGGCGAACCTGGACTGGATAAAGATAATATTGCGGCTTTGATTCATTTTAATTCGGCATATAGACGGGAAGCGATCGCAAAAGTAAATTGCAGCCTTGTCCAAACCAGTGGTGCAGATTTATTTGGACGTGCAGATGGCAATCATGGACTATTAACATATTTGGGAAAAGGAACTCTAGTTTTAAATAACATCCAAGAGCTACCCAATGAATTGCGCCCCCAGATTGTGCAGCTTCTAAAAAACGGAACTTTTAGACGAGTCGGAAGTAATGCAACCGATGCGCCTTTAACCTGTGAATCGCGGATCATTATGGTCTCTGAAAAACGTCAATCTACCTGTGAGTCATATGTTAAACATTCGATCAAGGTTCCATCGCTGAGAGTGCGAAAAGCCGATATTAAACCACATGTGGAATATTACATAAGTTTGTTCTGTCGCGATCGCGGTATTCCTAAACCAACTATTACTGCTGAAGCTCTACGTGGCCTCCAAAGCTATGATTTCACAGGAAATTTAAAAGAACTACAATTATTGGTAGAACGAGCAATATTACAGTCACAGGGTGCGCCATCGCTAAACGAATCAGTGTTTTGGTCAACCCAACCTAAGGGTAAAAAGTTTCGCTTTAATCTACTCAATGTCTATCCTAATCTGCGTCGGTTTCTACGTAGTGACTGGTTTCCTGATCGCCTTAACTATGGATTTACGTTCGCTTTTTTTGCGATCGTAGTTGCCATGCTGTTTTTAGCTCCTCAAACTCGCGAGCAAAATATTGCGCTTAACTTTTTTTGGGCATGGTGGTGGCCATTAATTTTAATTAGCTTTCCCTTTGTGGGAAGACTATGGTGTTCTATCTGTCCGTTTATGATTTATGGAGAGGTAGTGCAGAGGCTCTCTCTATGGCTATTTCCACGCCAGCTTAAACATTGGAATCGAGATGTTTCTGAACGTTGGGGTGGATGGTTTTTATTCGGTCTATTTGTGCTGATCTACTTATGGGAAGAGCTTTGGGATTTACAAAATACTGCCTATCTTTCTGCATATTTATTGCTATTGATTACGGCAGGAGCGATGATCTGTTCGCTGATTTTTGAACGCAGGTACTGGTGTCGCTATCTCTGTCCCATTGGAGGGATGAATGGACTATTTGCAAAACTCTCAATGACGGAATTACGCGCTCAACAAGGAACTTGTTCGGCTGAATGTACGACCTATCAATGCTATAAAGGCGGCGTAAAAAAAGGCGAAGGTCTAGAGACAAATGGATGTCCGCTTTATTCTCATCCTGCTCAACTACAAGACAATCGAGACTGTGTGCTATGTATGACTTGCCTCAAGGCTTGCCCCCATAGGTCTGTGGAGTTTAATCTTCGTCCTCCCGCAATTGAATTATGGACAACCCATGTACCACGCACCTATGAAGTTGCTTTGCTCTTGTTACTGCTTGGTGGTGCATTTTTGCATCGCTTACCAGAAATCACCTCGTTTTTTGGTCTGCCGACTATTACAGCAGCATTCTTTCCCCATTTGGCAGTATCTCTACTCATTCTGATTGTCGCTGCGGCAATTCCCTTAATTACTTATGGGATCATGCGATCGCTCTACTTTCTCACAATTATCTGGAGAAAGAATTGCGAAGACAATCAGCTTCCTTTTAGTATTACAGCCTGTAAACCCAGATCGTTTATCCAGCTCGCCTATGGATATTTACCTTTAGTTCTAGGTGCAAATCTAGCGCATTATTTACGTCTATTTCTCCAAGAGGCGGGTCGGGTGTTACCAGTTACTTGGGCGACTTTTGGGCTGGATGGTTCGACATTGCCGATTTTTATTGCTCATCCTGCGGTAATTTCCTTTTTGCAAGGAACCACATTAATTTTCTCTGTGCTTTTGACATGGGTGCTAACGCAAAAGATTGCCAAGCAGCCTTGGCGATCGCTGATACCTCAACATTTGAGTGCGGTCATTTTAGCGATCGCTTTGTGGATAGTTATTGTTGCCCCTACGTAAAACACAACATAAAAAGATGAGAGATGGTGCAAAGCACCATCTCTCATCTTTTTATGTTGCAATCATCTGATCGTATAGTTGAGCCGTTTTTTCAAGCATGATTTCGCTTGAAAAAAGTTGACGATAGCGACTATAACCATCTTTTGCAAAGCGATCGCGTAGATCTTGATCAGCAATTAGTTCGGCAAGCTTAGCCGCCAAACTGTCAGGATCGCGAGGCATGACGATAAAACCTGTTTGGCAATCGCTTACTTGTTCAGCAATACCACCCACACGAGTTCCGACTACTGGCTTTCCTTGAGACATTGCTTCTGCACAAGCAAGACTGCAAGCTTCTTGGAGCGAAGGCAATACAAAAATGTCAAACAGTTGCATCAAGTTCGGTAAACCATCAAGATAGCCCGTGAAAATCACGCGATCGCCTATATCTAAATCTTGAGCTTCTTGTTTAAGAGAAGCTTCTAAATCACCGTTTCCTGCAATTACTAAACGCAGGTTTTCTCCTTGCAATTTTGCAAAAGCCTGAAGTAAATAGGTTAGCCCTTTTGCCTCATCTAGTCGAGCTGCTGTCCCAAGGATGATTTGATTTGCTGGGTCTAGTTGAAATTTCTTGGTGAGTTCTAATGATTTATCAGAATCGAGAATTGGCTCTTTGACTCCGTTGTAAATCAAATGGAGCTTTTTTTCACTTAATCCCAATTCCCGTAAAAGATTATATTCAGCTTCACAAACACAAATTACGCGATCGGCAAACCAATTGCTAAACCAGCATGACATTTGATAACTAAATCTTGCTCCTAGTCCATGAAAGCCATGTACAGTATAGAGAATAGGAACTTTTTTTAATACTAAATATACAGCTAGCATTAATTCGTGAGCGCCGTGAACATGCACAAGATCGATCGCCTGTTCTCTTTGGATTTCCTTGATTCTTGCGATCAGTTCTGGAAAGCCTTTAAATACATTAATCTCCCACTTTGTATATTCACGCTGCGAAATTGGTAAAGCTCGAAATTTGGGTGCACCTTTGCCATCTGGGGCTAATAGCGATATTTTGTAGCGATCTCGTAGTCCTTCAATGAGGCTAAGGGCTTGCTTTTCTGTGCCACCTTGATTGAGGTAGGGAAGAATGAATAAAATGTGTTTTTTCACTGTATATGACAATTACTTTTTGCTATGCTGTCAGCAAATTGAACATAGTTATAGCAGTTATAATTGAGGCAAGTCAAAACCCCAAAGATAGAGGTGTGGCAATGGTGCAAGCATTAGTTAACTGCGATCGCATGACTTTTGAAGAGTTTATCGATTGGTATCCCGAAGATGGTAGACGCTATGAGCTATATAGAGGAGCAGTTAGAGAAATTATGACCACGGGTACACATGAAGATACTAGCGGTTTTTTTGTTGCCGAATTAAATTTTGAAATTCGGAGATGTAGCTTGCCATTCTCAATTCCTAGAGCCTGTCTATTAAAACCAGAAATGGCTGAGACAGGTTTTATTCCTGATGTGGTGGTCCTCGATCGGCGGGAATTGGTAAATGAACCTCTTTGGCAGAAGTCTTCAGTAATTCAAAGTGGAAAGACTGTGCCTCTGGTTATTGAGGTGGTGAGTACAAATTGGCGCAATGACTATGCGGTGAAGTTGACAGAATATGAGGCAATGGGAATTGCCGAATATTGGATTGTGGACTATTTAGCTTTAGGAGCAGTGCGTCATATTGGTAAACCGAAGCAGCCAACGGTGACAGTTTGCAAATTAATCGAAGGAGAGTATCAGCTATTTCTATTTACTGCTGGTCAAAGGATTGAATCGGATATTTTCCCCGAACTAAATTTGATGACTGATGCAATTTTTCAAGCTGCTATTGAGGTTGCAGGATAAGCCTTGCCGAAGGTTTTCACACTATCCTAGACTTAATGGCATTTCGAGAGAATGCTCCAACAAAAATTCCCGATCGCATAACACCTTCTTTGTCGCACCATCATAGACAATTTTACCCTCACTCAAGACGACAGTGCGATCGCATAGCTCTAGAACTAAGTCCAAATCGTGAGTAGCAATTAATTGAGTTTCGGGCAAAGTATGCAAAAGCTGGATTAACTGACGGCGCGATCGCGGATCGAGCTGGGCAGATGGCTCATCAAATACTAAGACCTGCGGCTGCATCGCTAAAACCCCTGCGATCGCAACTCTCTTCTTTTCACCACCAGAAAGATTATGAGATAGCCTCTCTCGATATTTTGCAACATCTAGCCCGACTGCCACCAAAGCCTCTGCTACCCTTGTTTTTAGCTCATCTCCTCGGAGTCCTTGATTCATTAAACCAAAGGCAACATCTTCCCAAACCGTTGGCATAAATAATTGATCATCTGGATTTTGAAACACTAGCCCAACAAAATTCCGAATTGCGGCGAAATTGCTGGGCTTGACGACCATCTCACCGACCACGATTTCGCCCTGTTGTGGCATGAGAATACCGTTCAGATGCAAAAGTAATGTTGACTTTCCAGAACCATTGGCTCCAATGAGTCCCACCCTCTCGGTTGCAGCGATCTGGAGATTAATCCCTTTTAGCGCCTGAATACCATCAGGATAGCAATAACTGAGGTTTTCAATAGAAATAGGATTGTGATGCAAAGCGCTTTAACTAATAAAAACTTGACCGACTATAATCAAAATCATAACGCAACCAATTGCCATGCGATCGCTCCATGTGCTCGTAACTGATTCGAGCATGATTGGAGTACCTTGATAGCCGCGTGCTAACATCGCCTGATAAATGCGATCGCCGCGATCGTAAGTGCGGATAAACAGAACTCCTAACATATTGCCTAGTACCTGTCGTTGCCACGGTCGATCATGTCGTTGGGGATTATAGAGGTTTTGTGGCGCAAAATTGCGGGCAGTTGCCGCACGATGCATAGCATTAAATTCGTTAGTTAAGACTCCAATGTAGCGATACATTGAGGCGAGAATGCTAACTAACAGTGGAGGCATTTTGAGAGTAACTAGAGCTTGGAGTAATAATGGAATGGAAGTACTGAGGGTGAGAATATTTAATAGTAGTAAAGATAAAAATGCTTTGATACTTACACTTCCTAAAATTATTAATCCATTGGTAGTTATTTGTAACCATCCCCATTGCCAAAGTATCTGTCCACCACCACGGAAGAGCGTTCCTAATAGAATCACGCTAATAAAGGCTAATTCGATCGCCATACGTTTGGCGAGAATTCCTAAACTAACTTTACTCCAGTAGAGAATTGGCAAAACAGTAACTCCATATACTGCCCAAGTCCACCATCGACCCATTGGAGTTAGGGCGATCGCAAACACCAATAGAAATATGCAGATCAAGCGTGTATGTACAGCTAAGCGATTCCATAAATTTAAGCGATCGCTCTTTGGTTGAGATAGATGATTACTTGACTCGATGAGGTGAATATGTAATAGCATAGATTTAGTTTCATAACAGTAAGTAGCTAGGTTGGGGATACGCGCAGCGTGCCCCCAACCTAGCTACTTACTGTGTTTCGTCCTCTATTTCTGTTTTGGTTCAGATTTTCGTACTGCGAGTTTGCCAACTCCCCAAGCCAAGCCAAATACAACTAATGTCCCTGTAATACCTGCGATCGCTGTGGATACTTTCTGATCGGGAACTGTCTTGACAGAATATTCATCAAAAATATTAGCAAAGGGAAGTTGTTTTGTTGGTGGGTTCTCAATAGCTTTTTCTTCAAATTTTAGATCTTGAGAAACTCGATCTAATCCATCTGGATCTTTGCTAGCAAAAGGTGAGATGAATGCAGCAATACTTAGAGCTAGAGCTAATCCTGAGAATAGAAAAATACGATTTTTATGCATTTGTTTATGGCTTTTATGGCAACCTAAAAATGATCTGATTCGGTTTGTTTAATTGCGGATAGAGGTGCATCATAAATTAGTTCAGGACGAGTCTTCCAGATAAAACTAGTTACAGAGAGAGTGATAAATGCTTCGCCAATGCCGATCATGAAATGCCAAGAGAGCATAGCTGTCATTCCTAGAGCCAAGGGAACGGTATCTGAAAGAGCCAACAGCAACGCACAAACTGCCGCCGCCACAACTACACTTGTCCATGAAGCGATCGCAGTGCCAACACTCATGCCTAACCAAGTATTGCGTCCAATCAAAAATCTAATCACTCGATATAAATAATAACCGCCAAAGGTTCCAATTAATCCCATGATCGTGATGTTTGCGCCTAGAGCCGTCAGTCCCCCATCCTGAAACATTACGGACTGCACGATGAAGACCACTGACATTACTAACGAACCTGCCCAAGGGCCAAGCAAGATCCCAGCTAGAGTTCCACCCATCAAATGTCCAGATGTACCACCCACAATTGGGAAATTAATCATCTGCGCAGCAAATATAAAAGCAGCACTCACGCCCATAAGTGGAACGGTGCGTTCCTTATATTCTGACTGAACTCGATTAAGAGAGAGGGCAATTAGGGCGATCGCAATGCCCCCTGTGACTAAACTTACAGGTAAACTCAGATACCCATCGGGAATATGCATCGCCAAATAAACTGGGAAAGAAAGCATCAATGCCTCGTAAGTATTTGGATAGTAATCTAGAGGATATGAGGGGCGGCGCAAAGCGCCGCCCCTCATATCCTCTAGATTATGATAAAGATATTTCGCCAGTTTGGCATCCAAAATAACAGAAGATTAATAAGGTTAATGAGGCGATGACAATATGGGTTGTCTAGCTAACCGCTACTTGAAAAGGAGCAACACGCCAGAGTTGTTCTAACTTTGCCGCAGGCATCGTCAAATAAAGAATATCACCTGCGCTTAGTGAAGCCTCTAATAAATTCCATCCATGAATTGTTTGGCAAGAAGTCTCGATATAAAGCGGGACAAAATCTGCTGTCATTGAAGCTTCACACACGGGTTTTCCGCAGAATGGATGATTGGGGGTAATCATCGTTGCGATCGCGACCCAGAGACTATCAGCGACAATACCATTGCCGAGAATACGTCCACCTAATGCCGAGGATGCAAAGGCAGGAGCCGCAATTTCGGGAGGACTGAGAACTGACTCGAAATCAAATACTTCTTGCGCCATGCTGGCATAGTAAGGATCGTCATAGCGCACCACCACCCGACATCGGGGCGCAATGCCCTTAGCATTGAGAGCGATTTCCAGATTGGATGTGTCATTACTAGTAACGGCAAGGATACTTTCAGCTTTTTCGAGATTAGCGGCTTTGAGCGTAGTTGGTAGGCTCGCATCACCATGAATAACAGGAATACCATTTGATCGCACGGTATCTAAAAAGCGATTATTGAGGTCGCGTTCTATCACCAAAACTTCGTAGCCATAGCTGACTAGTTGCAATGCTGTTTGCACGCCGACACTTCCTAAACCGCAAACCACAATATGATTTCGCTGTGGGACTCGCGCCGCATCCCAAAAGTTTCTCAGTCTGGAGCCGAGAATAAAATCATTTAAGATTGCGTAAAAAATCCCAACTACCGCCGTACCAACCAGCATCATTACAATCGTAAAAACTTTGATGCTATCAGCAGAATGTTCCACAACCTGCTCGTTGCCACCTGCTCCTGTAATCATCCCTACCGAGAAATACAGCGCATCTACTAACGAAACTTTCATCTGGAAACTGGTATATACCACCGTTGCCGAAAAAATTGTTAGTAATAGAGCGATCGCTGTAAATAACACGGCTCTTCCATGCACATGAAAGTGTCGAATGCTCATGAAGAGCTTCGATATTTTCTGTAAAATCGGGCGTGATGCAGTGCGCACACTGGGCTGTGTACCAAGTAATAGGCGATCGCCTCTTTGTAATGTTCGACCATTGAGAACAGCACTTACCAGATCGACTTTGCTCTCGTCATAGGGCAAGTAATAGATCAACATGCGAGTGCGATCTTCCCAAAATTCTGATAGTGGCTTACCTAACCAAGGATGGCGATCGTCGATATATTCTTCATGGATCGGCCAAGTCTGATTAAATAGGCGCAATTGCCCGATCGCTTCACTACCCATCGCACTAAAGGCAAATACTGGTGCAGCTAGGGCTGCCACACTCATGGTCAAGTGGTTGGGCAGAGTTAAGTCGAGACGCACGCCCAAGCTGGAGTTAAACAAGCGATTAATAATCCTGACATGGGGATTAAGTACTCGCGCTTGCATCAAAATTGTGAGGTTGCGGGTTTCATCGGCTCCCGCCAAAATCAAGGTTTGCGCGTCTCTAATTCCTGCGGCAATCAAAGTATCCGCCGCCGCCAGATCGCCAATCACAATTTCGGCATCGGGATGGTGTATTGGGCGATCGTGAATACCGACCACAAGACAGCCTTGCTGCTTCAGCAGGCTCAAAATCTTATAACCTGTTCGGTCTAAACCACAGATGATAATGCGGGGTTTCATTGCTTATGCGCGATCGCGATCGCTACCCATAGAACTATCGTAATTATTGTGAGCTATAGATGACATTGTGACTGTAGCTGATAGCACGAATCAATCCCAAATTTGTAAGGTTGCGTCCCTGCGAGCCGCAACCTTACAAATTTGGGTAATTTATGGTAAAAAGATTCGCTTTGCGCCTCGATAATTATCAACATCAAGCGCAATTTCAATCAGCTTTTCAACACAGCGATTTCGATATTCAGACTCATTTAGTAGCCGATCAGCATTGCTAATTGTGATTACAGGCAATGATTCTGAAGTGTTTTCATCACGCATGACTTGCTCTAAAGAATCCTTACCTTTCATACTGCGATTTGCAGTAAGTAGAATCATCTGATTCTTTTGAGCTAATCGCCACACAACCCTATCATCGCTATCAATTGGTAAATTGATTTCTGTAAATGTGAAAAATTGGATCGGAATAATATCAAGCCAACCTTGACTAGCGATCGCGCCAAAGAACACTAGAGCATGACCTTTGAGGTTGTGATCAATCAAGAAAATCATACTTTGGCTTCACGACTTGCTTTTAAAGCATGTAGTTTTGCCCAAGCTGCTTCAGTTCCAGTCTTGGGTGGTAATTTTGCAATTCGATTAATTAGTTCGCGATTTTGCTCTTCGTAATATTGTCGCAGTTCTTCTGTTTCTCTAAGAACTCTTTGATACTCTAATTCAACTTCTGCGCGATTTTTGTCAATATAATCTAAGGCAATTTTAATTTGCTCTTCTGTTAGATCGAATAATCCTTGAATAAATTTACGCGGGTATTGAGCCGTTACATAGTCCATCACATCGTAAAGAGTGATGCGCGTACCAGAGATCGTCAGTCCACGCTCTGTGCGGATGATTTCTGGCTGTTGAATGGGTGATGCAACCATATTGAAACCTCATGGCTTTTATCTTTACTTGATACCTATCCTGAATTATAACTTAAGTCCCAAACCCAAACCCGTAAGGTTGTGACGCTGCGGGGCTCAACCTTGCGGGTTTAGGTAATTATTATAAAAAGTCAAGTTTTCGCCCAATCATCACTTTAATCCTATGTAGCAATGAGTCCAAAAATATGTCAAATTAGAGGATCGCAGCATAGTTAAAAATTACCTCGATAAACGAAGTTTAAATTAATGACATTAAAAGTTGGAATTTTAGGATTTGGCGGATTAGGTCAGGCGGCGGCAAAGTTGCTCAGCGCCAAGCAAGAAATGCAGTTGGTCGTAGCCGCTGATAAGGAAGGCTTTGCTTACGATCGCAATGGACTCAACGCCGCAGATGCGATCGCTGCCTATCAAAGTAAAGGTTCGCTCGGTTATCTCGAACCATCGGGCATTTTGACCCAAGATAGTATTGCTGAGGCGATCGCTACAGCCAAAGATGTTGATGGCTATTTCTTGGCATTACCAAATCTACCCAATACTTTCATGGCAAGTGTTGCCAAGCAATTTATTGCTTCAGGTTGGAAGGGTGTGCTAGTTGATGCGATCAAGCGCACTAGTGCCGTTGAGCAGATGATTGCTCTTGCTCCTGAACTTTCGGCAGCAGGAATTACTTATATGTCTGGTTGTGGCGCAACCCCAGGGTTGTTGACTGCGGCGGCGGCGATCGCAGCTCAGAGCTTTGCGGAAGTTCACAAGGTCGAGATTACTTTTGGGGTAGGCATTGCGAACTGGAATGCCTATCGCGCTACGATTCGTGAAGATATTGCGCATATGTCGGGCTATACGGTGGATATGGCTCAGGCGATGACTGATGCGGAAGTGGAAGCTCTGCTTGAAAAGACCAATGGTTTAATCGCGTTGGAAAATATGGAACATGCTGATGACATCATGCTAGAGCGTGTGGGTATTTGCGATCGCGATCGGGTGACTGTGGGTGGTGTAGTCGATACGCGCAATCCGAAGAAGCCTCTGAGCACGAATATGAAGCTGACAGGTCGTACTTTTGAGGGCAAGATCTCGACGCATACTTTCACGCTTGGCGATGAGACGAGTATGGCGGCGAATGTGTGTGGGCCAGCGTTTGGCTATCTTAAGGCTGGGAAGCAGTTCCATCAACGCGGTATTTATGGGTTGATGACTGCGGCTGAGGTGATGCCTGCGTTTGTCCGCTAAGTTTCTATTTGGAACTTAGAATCTGTAGGGTGTGTTAGCGAAAGCGTAACGCACCCTATGCAAGGATTTTTGACTTCTTTAAAATGCCCAGATCCGCGATTTTTTTTGTGATTATGTAGAAGTGATCTGCGATCGCAAAGAAAAAATCGGGGATCTTAATCTCTGCGTTTTCAAGGTTTTTAAGCCCTACTTGTCATCATTGTTCTTCATAAATGGCTTAAAGATATTGCCAATTAATGGGAGTTGCGCAATTACAAGCTTGATTAATTCCATAAAGTTTTTCTCGGAGAGACGATCGTCTTGCCTTAGTTGAAGTGCTCCCACGAGGGGGATAAAGACTATGCCAGCAACAATTACAGCAATTAGGTTAAGAAGTTTAAGTGTGCCTGCTAAATATCCTATGCCACCGACGACAACGACAAAGAGAAAGAGATAAAAAGATCCGTTTGCCCATGCGCTTTTGATGTATTTTGGTTGACTGAATTGTTGCTGTTGTTGGGCGTTGTCTGAATTGATTTGCCGTTGCTGTTGGTTATCCATTGTGCTGCCTTGCTGCTGTTGTTGGTTTTTTATGTAAATCTTGTTAACGAAGTTAGGCTTATTAGTTGGATCGTTATCTATTGAGTATTCTAAATCGAGATTTCTTCTTGAATCTTGAAGTTGCGATCTTTCACCTACATCATCGATTAAGCCTAATACATCGACATTTTCATAGCTAATTTCACATTGAACTGTAGGCACACGCTTTTCGTAGCGGCGTTTTAGATCGGAGAATTTGTAAAAATGTGGGGATTGACTACCTTTGCATGTCGAGCAGTTGCATGGAATGAGCTTTTGATATTTTTCTTTAAGTCGGGGATAAAGATCGTGGATTTTGTCGAGTTCGTGGAGGACTATGGCTAAGAGTTCCTTTTTGTTTTTACCTGAGATTCGTATTTTGATTTCGCGCTTATCGTAATTTTCGATGACTTCTGCTCTGGTGTTATTAATGGCTTGAGATCGGATAGTTACCCCACTACGCCAGACGTGCCAGACATTTTCTTTAAATTCGATATCTTGATGCATAGCGACGATAAATTGTCTAACTATGCCTTTAGGCATGAAGTCGTAATTGTATCGGAGAATAAGGTTTTCAGATTCATTCCAATCATATGTTGGTTGGTTTTCGGTGAGGAGTTGAGGAGCGATATAGCTGCCTTTATTCCGTGGGATTTCGTAGCATAGCTGGAATTTCATCATGAGTTGCAGTAGTTCATCGTGCATTCCTGCGTATTCTTTGTCACTCCAGATATTGGTTAGGTCTTGATGACTGAAGCACCCATGGTTGTCAATAACTCTCTTATTATCCAAAACAGCGTAGGCAGCATCTGTGCCCCATTTTGGGTTTAGGATTACAGTTTTGGAGAGGAGAGGATCATCTTGAAAGTGTAGACATATGCCTAAATCGTGGAGGTATCCACTGAGTTGAAGTGCGTCTTTGCGTTGTTTGAAACCATTTTTTGCACAGAGATTTATGTATGTGTCAAGGCTTATATAATTTATTGGACTATTTTCGAGGGTTTGGCGAACCTTTATCCATGTTTTAGGAAGAACCGTACCAATGTGAGGAAGTTCCGTGAGGTAGTATTGGAAAGCTCTAATGAGTTTCCTGAAACCTCGACCAGTTTTAAGATTAACTGCAATGATTCCTTCAAGATTGTCAAATTCTACTTTTAGTTGGTTAATGTTGATTTCGCGCTTGCGGTCTTGCTTCTCATTATTGACAATTAAGATAGGGCTTTTGTCACTAAGTAGTTCAACAACATTCAGCCAATAGTAAAAGGGGGTATCTTCGTTGCGAGTGTCAGCAACGAGAGCATAAACGGAGCGCTTGGTCAGAAAATATTGATGAGTGGCATGATATATTTCCTGTCCACCAAAGTCCCAAATATTTACTGAAAAGCTCTTTTTCCCATCTTCAAAGCTAAATGAACAGCGTATTACATCAATGCCTTTGGTTGTTTCTTCTTCTTCACGAAGTTTGTAGTTTGGATCAATCATCTTATTCGCAAGGGTAGTTTTCCCTGCGCCCCCTTCCCCTACAATCAATAGTTTTGCCTCATAGAGATAGTCTTTCCCTTCAACCTCTAGTTGTTGAAAATACTCTCTAATAGCTACAATGCCTTTTTCAGCAACTTCTAATGGTGGGCTAGAGAGAGGATTATTCCTTAAATCTAGATCGGAAAGATTGGGTATTTTTACGATTGCATCTGATATTTTCGTTATATCATTTCTTTCTAAGCCAAGGAATTGGAGATTTGTTAACTGGGTAATTGATTCTGGTATCTCGCTTATGTTGTTCTTGCTTAAGTCTAGAGTTTGGAGATTTGTTAACTGGGTAATCGCTTCTGGTATCTCGCTTATGTTGTTCCTACTTAAGTCTAGAGTTTGGAGATTTGTTAATTGGGTAATCGCTTCCGGTATCTCGCTCAAATCAATTTTACTTATTGCAAGACACTTAAGACTGATCAATCGGGTTATTACTTCTGTTATCTCATATAGACTATTTCTACTTAAGTCAAGAGATATAAGATTGGTTAACTGTATAATCGATTTGGGTATCTTCGTTAAGTTGTTCCCGCTAAGGTCAAGAACCTTAAGATTTGTCAAACGCATGATCCCTTCTGGTATATCACTTAGTTTGTTTTCGCTGAGTTTAAGAGCTTGAAGAGCTGTCAAACGCACGATATTTTCAGGTATCTTCGTTATATTATTTCCACTCAGATCAAGAGATTGAAGATTTATTAATCGAGTTATTGCTACTGCTATCTCATATATATTATTTGCACTTAGATAAAAATACTCAAGCTTGGTTAATCTCCCAATACCTTCTGGTATCTTTGATATATTATTTCCGCTTAGATTAAGGTACTCAAGCTTAGTCAAATAATTGATGCTTTCTGGTATCTTTGATATATTATTTGCACTTAGATTAAGGTATTCAAGCTTGGTCAACTGATTGATCTCTTCTAGTATCTTTGATATGTTGTTCCCACTTAGATCAAGAGATTGAAGATTCGCCAAACATCCTATCGATTGTGGGATCTCTTTTATCTGATTATCTCTTAGACTAATCGACATAATTCGCCGCGAAATTGCATCAGGAATATCTTGTATTTGGTTGTTGCTTAAATCAAGGGTTTCAAGATTTGTCAATCTAGCAATTGCTGAATTTATCTGACTGATCAGGTTGTCACTTAAGTCAAGCGACTGGAGTCTAGTTAATCGCCAGATATCATTTGGTATCTCAGTTATTTGATTGTTCCGTAAATGAAGAAACTGAAGACTACTCAGACGCAAAATCGAATTTTGAATTAGGCTTATTTGATTGTTGCTCATGTCAAGAAACTGAAGTCTAGTCAATCGCTCGAATGCGTTTGGAAAAGACTTTATTTTATTGCCAGCAAATCCCAGACTTTTTAGATTAGTCAATTCCGATATCTCTAAAGGAAGTGTAGTTAGATTATTACCAATATATTTACGTTGTGCAGAGTCCCATTTACCCAAAATTAATCTTTTAAGGTTTTTTAGTTTTCCAATCGAAGACGGTAAATCTGTTAGGTCCCTCCCAGAAAGATCGAGCTCTTCCCATTGCTCTCTTGTAGCCCGCGAAATAATTTCTTCAATTTCCGAAGGGGTCATGATTTTCAAAGAAATGATAAAAAGTGGGTTGGGGATTGGACGATTAACAGTTTTTACTCAGAGCTAGACCTAATCAATTTCAGATTGTGAATTTGGCACTTTAGCCTCTAAGGTAGGCATCTTGTGAGAAACTACAATCCAAATAATATCTAAAATCAATCTTAAAACAAATATGCGCCAAAATATTCTGTATCCCGATAATTTCTTTTTGGGTTGCATTTGGGGGATCTTTTCAATCATCATTGCTTAGTGTTAAGCACTTCGTCATAGTGTTTTGATCGTATAGAGATCGCACTTTTGCCATTTATTCCAGAAAACGCAAAATTATTGGGCAAGCACTGTTCTCATATATTCTTAGTAGTTATGAAAAATACTCCAAAAAAACACCTCACATCGCTGGCTCCGTAAATTAACCATCGCCCTCGCGATCTCTTATTATTATCAATATCTTCAAGATCAAAGGCGCGACCTGATTTCCTGTTAAAGCAAAGTGGTTTTATCGTTTGTGGTGATGGCGATCGCAATTTATCTACAGAGAAGTATCGTCAAAATTCCAAAATTTCGTAGGGGCATAGCATTCCCGCAGAAATTAATGATTTCACCGATTCCCTTCATTTGGGAATGCTATGCCCTAAACCTCGCAACGCAGGGACAAGCGATCGGTGAAAGCAAAGATGGTTAAGCATTTGCGGAAGGATGTCTCTGCGATCGCTTTAAAAATTGTGGCGCAAATGCTTAACCCCTACGGGAAAATATGGCGATAATTTTCCTTTTTCCTTTCTACTTTTTCCTTGGCAACAGCATCGTTGCTTCGATTTCTTCGCGGACTTGTTTGCTGACGTAGCTGCGGTTCATGATCTCGACAAGGAAGAGATTGGCTGTGTAATATTGATTGAGAAGTTCTACTTGATCATCAGTAAATTTCCAATTGTAACCAATATTGCGATGATTAATACATATCTGACGCAATTCATTACTTAATTTCTCTCCATGATTTCTCCACCATTGATCGATATCTATATCTGCTTGTTTACTGGGTATCTGAGCTTGCAGTGATTGCAATGCTTGACGTAATACATCAGCTCCAAGCTCAGATGAGCGAGCTAGCCTTCGGGCTCGGGCGAGGGAGAGAACGAGATCGAGGGCGATTTCGATGAAGCGGTCTCGTTCTCTCCCTCGGTTGAGAGCGAGACTACGGGCATGGGCGAGTTCTCTGTCGAGGGCAAGTTCTCGGGCGAGTTCTCGGTCTCGGAATTGAGTATGTGGATGATCTCGTATAAGTGTGCGGTCTCGGTCGAGGGCAAAAGAGCGGTCAATATCGATGCTGATGTCGATGTCGAGGGATTGGGCGAGCGAGAGGGCTCGGGCAGAGGCTTCAACATATGAGTAAAATGCTCTAACAGAAACACTTTTATAGCTGAATTCCACAGAATTTGTTTTTTGATTTACCCATTCCAGAAATGCTTGTAACTTCTCATCATTTGCCAACATTTCATCAATGCTATCTTTCATCATTTTTAAAAAGTCGTCCGATCGCCTCAATATTTCCGCTGTTAGATAAAAAACTTCCTTCCATCTTGGATTAGAAATATTTTCGATCAATCTTTCAAAATATCTTTCTCTCTCAATTTCCCGCGCTGTAAAATATTCTTGAAAAGTCAAATGGGAAAAAGAATAAATATTTCTTGCTCTTTCCACTAATAATCCATGATGATGCTCGATCGCCTTTAGTACAACCTCACTATCGAGACGCAATACATCAGGATCGGCGGAAGCTTCAGGGAGATTGCAGATATAGTCCTTAATTTGTCTTTGCAAATCCTCTTTTCTAAAGAAATATTCACCATTTACAAAGGTATTAAAGGCAATTAGCCCTAGCATGTCTTCCTTATTTTGTGGTGAAAGCAGTTTATAAATTTGTTCTCGTTCGATGTTTCGCTTCGCATCCCACTTTTTCATTAATACTTCCAAACCTTCCTTATACAGTTCTGAGCGCTTTGGTGGTAAATCGTTGCGCTCTCCAAACACCAAGCACAACAACGTCAGTAACAAAGGGCTTTTTGCTAATTCCTTAACAGGTTTCTTACCTTTCAACCTTTCTAACAAACGGTTCGCTTTTGACGAATCTTTCTCCCGAAACCAATTGTTGACAAAGGTTTCAATCTGTTGCTGATCAAAATCCGCAACCTCCACTTCGGTAAACCTCTCAAACTGATATTCTCTCGCCGCAATTCGACAGGTGATCGCAAAGCGATTCTGAAGCCAATATCTCGAGAATTTATCAATGTCTCTCTTGATACGTTGATCATCTTCTTTCTTTACCTCATCCAACCCATCTAGCAAGATTAATGCTTTACCTTCTTCTAACAATCTTACTAGAGTCATTGGACTAGTCTTGCGTTTTCGGAATTCCCCAAAAATATAATCTTGTAAAGATGGTTGCCCATCTTCTTCTGCATAAGCTTTTAGGGTCACAAATATCGGAACAAGTTCGCCATAAAACTTACCACTAAGACAAGACATTGCCAAATATTTCATAAATGTCGTTTTCCCTGCCCCCGGTTTGCCTAACACCACCAGTTTTTGATGCTTCTCGATCGCCTTTAAGCCAGTAATACGATGCTGAATCTTGCCCATCATCCAATGTTCAAAGTTTTCCCTACTTCCAATTTGTAAAACATCGTCACAATCTATACGATCCTCGCCAGAAATTTTTTCAAGAATATTCACATCGGTATAAATCCGATCCAGATCCACAGGTTGCGTCATATCCAACACCCGCATCGTTCCACAGCGCTCGGTCACATCCGCCGCTATTTTTTGCTTCACCTCTTGGACTAAAAGCTCTAGCTTTTTTCGATTGCTATCGTCTGTAACCTCAACTTCATCTAATTCAGCAATTTCCTGCCATCTCAGTTCTAGAGCTTCACAGATAGCAATGAATTTGGGCTGCTCAACACTAAGCCCCTTTAAAAAATTGCCAACTAATTGTCGCGTTGTACCAGAAGTACCAGCAATAAATTCTTGTGTTTTGCCTGAGCGTTTAAAAGCTGCATTTGCTTTTTCTTTGCCCTCAATCGAAGCAGTATATGTTGGCTTTGCCATGTAATCGCATTCCTAACATGAAGCTAACATGAGTTTAACATCATACTCTGACTTGCTTTTAAAAATTTCGAGGGACGATAGCTTTATTCAAATCACAGAGGTTTTTAATTATGTCAGCCCCAAATCAAGCCCAAGTTCAAAAGCAAGTTGCAACTCAAGCGATCGCACAAGTCCCCCAAGCAAATAACTCACCAGCAAACAACAAACAAACTGCGATCGCATCCACACCATCAACAACACCCATTGACGCATCCAACACCATTCCTGCGATCGTCAGCAACCCAACAGTCAGCATAATTCTCGCCTTTGCAGTTTTGGTGCGCGTCATCATCAGCCCCTCATCAGGGAAAAAGTAGCAACTCAACCTGCGATCGCCCTTTTTGCGAATATCAATTACAGGCGATCGCAAATCAGACAGCCATTCTACTTTGATATATAATCAAGCTCAAGTTAGAAACCTTGATATGACACCTAATCTCTTCTCAAACCTCAATCGCCGCAAATTTATCGGACTCTCCACTCTGTTTCTGCTCGGAGCCTGTGGAGCGCAAACCACACAAACCACAGCTTCAGGCAAAACCAAAATTGTCTTCTGGACAATGCAATTAAAACCGCAGTTTGACAAATACATGACGGATTTGATTGCGGGATTTGTGAAAGAGAATCCGACTGCGGAAGTAGAATGGGTAGATATTCCTTGGGGAGAGATGGAAACCAAGATTTTGAGTTCAGTAGCAGCAAAAACTGCCCCTGATGTCGTGAATCTAAATCCCCAATTCGCATCAAAACTAGCCGAGAAAAAAGCACTAGTAGATATGGGCAAAGCCATATCTGATGCTGACAAGGCAAGCTATTTCCCGAACATTTGGAAAGCCAACCAACTTGATAACGTTACATTCGGGCTGCCTTGGTATGTGGCAACTGATATTACAATTTACAACCGATCGCTATTTGAAAAAGCTGGATTAGATCCCGCCAAACCACCGAAAACATTTGAAGAACTCACCAAGGTTTCGGAACAGATTAAAGCAAAGACTGGTAAATATGCTTTTATGCTGACGATGGATGGTGGACAAGTCCTAGAGGCGATGGTACAGATGGGCATGAAGCTGCTGGATGCTAATGGCAAAGCGGCTTTTAATGATGCGGCTGGCAAAGCAGCCTTTGACTATTGGGTAAATCTATTTGAGAAACAATTGATTCCTCGCGAAATCTTAACAGAAGGACATCGCAAGGCAGTAGAACTTTATCAAGCAGGTGAATTGGCGATTTTATTGACTGGCCCACAATTTCTACAAACGGTGGCTCAGAATGCACCCGAAACCGCCAAAGTAACCGATATTGGCTCACAAATCACTGGTTCAACTGGTAAAAAGAGCGCCGCCGTGATGAATGTCGCCGTACCGACCACATCCACAAATCAAGCTCTCGCCGTAAAATTCGCATTGTATTTAACCAATGCTGAAAATCAATTAGTCTTTACGAAAGTAGAGAATCTTCTGCCTTCCACCGTCAAGAGTTCTAGCGATCGCTATTTCACTGAAGCCGCCAAAGATGCCTCAATCCTTGATCGCGCTAGATTAATCAGTGCTTCGCAATTGCCTCAATCCGAAGTCTTGATTCCTCCTGCTAAAGATATCGAGAAACTGCGCAAGATTATTTACGAAGAATTACAACTTGCAATGCTCAAAGAGAAACCCAGCGACAAAGCGATCGCTTCAGCTGCTGAACGGTGGAACTCGCTTTAGAACAAAGGTAAAGAACCAAATTTTTATGGCACAGCTTAGCTGTGCCATAAAAATTTGGTTCGCGTGTTAATTTTCTTGGTGGATTTAGAGGATTTCCTGAGAACTGCGCTAGATTAGCAGCAGTTCTGAAAGAGGGGTTTTACCTGTGAAGAAATTAATTAATATTCAGGATATTAGTCAAAACTTTAGCAAGAAATTTTGGCAGCGATCGCTTGTCTCAGGCGCAGCGATCGCGATGCTTGGTGCTGTCACATTGCCTGCTGTCACGGGTAATGGATCGGCGATCGCTCAGCAAATTTCGCAGAAAGTAGCTCAGCAAGATCAAACTCAAACGCGATCGCAACCTGTACAAATGATGCAAGCTGGCGATTTCAACTTTCCATTGTGGGTATGGGTGATTGGCGGCGTAGTGGTTGTATTTATCTTTTTGCCACAGATGGGTTGGATTTTAGGACTGATCGTTGTCGGAGAGAGGGAAGTTGGCATTGTCGTCAAGAAATTCTCACTGAAAGGCGACTTACCTCCTGGGCAATTAGTAGCTCTCAATGGTGAAGCTGGCTATCAAGCGGATACTCTCGCTCCAGGGTGGCACTTTGGCTTTTATCCTTGGCAATATGGGATTCGTAAGGAATCGGTAATCGTGGTTCCTCAAGGTGAAATCGGGTTGATTATTGCTAACGATGGTAAGTCAATTCCACCAGATCGCATTCTGGGTAAAACTGTACCCTGTGATAACTTCCAGAACTCTAGAGAGTTCCTTTTAGCTGGAGGCGAAAAAGGGAGGCAGCTTGGTATCCTTACTGCTGGAACCTATCGAATTAATACGGCGCTATTTACGATCATCACTTCTGCTACTGCCGCCGCAAATGGCATGTCTCCTTCAGAATTAAGACTCTATTCCGTAGCGACTGAAAAAGTTGGTATCGTTACAGCTCTGGATGGAATTCCCATTGAGGCTGGTGCGATCGCAGGTGCGATTATTCCTGAGCATGATAATTTCCAAAATGCACAGCTATTCATCAACGGTGGCGGTCGTCGTGGCTTGCAAGAGCAGGTAATTCTATCAGGATCATGGAATATCAATCCTTGGTTTGCCCAAATTGAACAGGTAAAAATGACTGAGATTCCCATCGGCTATGTCGGTGTGGTTATCTCCTTTGTGGGTGGCGCTCAAGATGATGTCAGTGGTGCTTTGTTCACGCACGGACACTTGGTGAACGTCGGCGATAAAGGTGTCTGGATCGAGCCACTTTATCCTGGAAAGCATCCATTAAATACACATATTATGAAAGTAGAACTAGTTCCCACTACTAATATTGTATTGAACTTTAGCGATCGCACTGAAGAACATGGCTATGATTCCAAACTCAGGGCTTTAAATGTGCGTTCTATCGACGGATTTGCCTTTAATCTAGAAGTAGCCCAAATCATCCATGTTGGTTCTCTGGATGCACCAAGAGTGATTTCGCGAGTCGGCTCAATGCAAAATCTGGTCGATCATGTGTTGCGTCCTACCGTCGGTAATTACTTCCGTAACTCAGCGCAGGCTTATACAGTTCTAGATTTCTTGATTGCTCGTAGCGATCGCCAAGCTGAAGCGGCTGATTTTATTCGTAACGCGATGCACTCCTATGATGTTCAAGCTGTCGATACATTACTTGGTCAGATTGAACCACCTGAAACCCTGATGCAAACCCTCACCGATCGCAAGATTGCTGAAGAACAACGCAAAACCTACGAAGTGCAGCGTATTTCCCAAACACAACGGCAAGAACTCGTCCGCGAGACATCTCTTGCCGATATCCAAAGAGATGTGGTCACGGCTGAACAAGGTGTGCGAATTGCTGAATTGCAAGCCAATGCCAAAGTTAAAGAAGCAAGTGGTGAAGCCGAAGCGATCAGAGTTACTGGTGAAGCCAAGGCTGATGCTTATCGGGCTGGGGTCGATGCCCTTGGTGGTAACTCCTATGTGGCGTTGCAATTGATGCAAACCATCGGCGATCGCAATGTACGGGTTGTGCCAGATGTGGCGGTCAATGGTGGCGATCGTGGTGGCGGTTTGCTCGATGGTGTATTAGGAATGTTGCTTTGGAATCAAAATAAAGAAGCCAAAGAAGCTAAAGCTGATAGTCTGCCAAAGCTTCCGTAAAAAACCAAATAACAGAAAGGCGGCGCGAAGCGCCGCCTTTCTGTTATTTAGGTTTTATGTACCAAGCAAAACTTGGATTGCTATATAATTACAAAACTGACAAATTTTTTTTGAATAGTCTAGGTAGTCATTGAGCGTGCCAAAGGTCGGGATTATATATAACGACGCAAAACCTGTCGCTGAGCGCGTAGCGTTGGATATGAAGTTATGGCTAGAAAAACGTGGCATCCAGACTGTTATGGCGACGGGAAATGGCGGAATTTTGGGCTACGGCAAGCCAGACGCTCCTGTATGTCACACCTTGATCGAAAGCTTAGTACCCTTAGGGTTTGATCACGATGTCATGTTTGCAGTAGCTTTGGGCGGCGATGGCACTGTACTATCCGCTTGTCGTCAAATCGCCCCTCTCAGTTTGCCAGTGCTAAATGTGAATACAGGGCATATGGGCTTTTTAACTGAAACTTACCTGACTGATTGGGAAGAAGCGATCGCCCAAGTCGTCGAAGGCAACTATGTAGTTGAGCAGCGATCGATGATGACGGTGCGTGTCTACGATAACCAAGGCTTGCTCTGGGAAGCCTTATCACTCAACGAAATGGTACTTCATCGTGAACCATTGACCAGTATGTGTCATTTTGAAGTCCAGATTGGTCGTCATATGCCCGTAGATATTGCGGCGGATGGTGTGATTATTTCCACACCCACAGGCTCAACGGCTTATGCCCTCTCCGCAGGCGGCCCTGTGATCGAGCCAGGAATTCCTGTATTTCAGCTGATTCCTATTTGCGCTCACTCGATGGCATCACGAGCTTTAGTATTTGCCAATACTGAGAAAACTGTCGTCACCCCCGCTAATAGTCATCGTTTGGTGTTAGTTGTCGATGGCAATGCTGGATGTTATGTCTATCCTGACTATCGCGTTGAAGTTGAGCGATCGCAATACCCTGCAAGGTTTATCCGCTTACAGAAAGGCGAGTTCTTTAAGGTCTTGCGTGAAAAGTTAGGTTGGGGACTGCCACATATTTCTAAGCCAACCTCGGGCGAATTGACTTAAAATTCATAAAGGTTTAGATGAATGCATGGTATTTAAGTACCTACGAACAATTAAATATAAAGCCCCAAAATCTGTACCGTTTGCTAAGCGGGCGGTACAGATTTTAGACATGGGATTTTAATTATGTTGATGTACTTATCTAGACTTTATATAAGTTTATCAATGGCGCTATGAGTCAAAGCCTCAACTTTGCAAATCAAGATTTGCGCGATCGCTCATTTAAAGGTAAAAATTTGGTCGGTGCTGACTTTAGCGGCGCAGATATTCGTGGATGCAATTTTTGTCGTTCTCAACTTAAAGCTGCTAATTTTGCGAACGTACGAGCGGGGGCAAGCCAACGTCAAAATGTAATCGCCAGTATGGCATCGTTTGTAATGGCGCTAATGTTTGCTGGTACGGCTATGATTGCCACAATCTTGCTGATTACCTTTGTGATTACTTTCATTTTTGGGGCAGCAAAAATTGATCGGACAACAGTATATTGGGTCGCGATCATCGCGATCGTTGTATTTTCTGTTTGTTTTGCGATCGCTTTCACAGCTAGCTTTACCTTCACTGGCAGAAGAGGAACTTTGATTGCGACTGGCATCTCCTTGCTTATTGCCTTTGGATTTGGTTTTTTTGGCTCATCATTCACAAAAATATTAGTTGCTGGTGCATTTAATGCGATTATTGGCTTATTAAGGTTTAATAGCTTTACAGCACTGCTGACATTTTTAGCGATCGAGCCATTACAAATTTTTGGCAGTCTTTATTTATTTCGCCTCACAATTAATGCATCGCGAACAATGATCGGTACTAGATTTCAGTATGCAAACCTAACTAAAGCCTCTTTTCACAAAGCAAACTTAGTTAATTGCGATTTTTCCCATGCAATTACTAATGAGGTTGATTGGGAACAAGCTCAAATATCGCGCTGCAAGTTATAACAAAGGAGATAGGGCGCAAAGTGCCCCATCTCCTTTTGAAGTTTTATGTTTTAATGAAAAATGAAAGTGAATAAAAAGAGAGAAATAAATGCCAGAAACATGGACTGATGAAAGATTAGATCGCTTAGCTACTACAGTTGAAAGCACTAGCGCTAAGTTAGATAGCTTCATCTTTGAATCATCACGCCTATTCGCTAAACTTGGTGAAAGCCAATCTCGTAATGATGCAGCTACAGAAACTTTGCTTCAAGCAGTTACAAGGCTAACTCAAAGTCAAGAAACTCAATGGCAAGCAATTAGAGAGATGCAATCAGATGTTAGAGAGATGCAAACTGAAGTGAGGGGGCTACAAGTTGAAAATCGCCGTATCTTGCAAAGGGTATTTGGACTAGCCGACGATGAATTTTAAAATGAATCACCCCGCCGCAAGCGGACGGGGTATCAAATTCTTTTTTATTAGAATATACTCACACCGCAGAGCGGTGGGGTATTTACCCTCTTAGTTCAAATAAAAAAAGGAGCGCTCAGCGCTCCTTTTTTTATTCGTCTTCGGCAAACTGATAGCGGAATAGATCCTTAGGATCGGGCTCAGGGGAAGTTTCTGCAAAGCGAACACATTCTTCGACCACATCACGGATCTTCTTGTCGATCGCTTTTAATTGACTCTCTTCCACCAAGCCATGCTCCAGAAGACGGCTCGCAAAGATTTTGATCGGATCGCGTCCAAACCATTTGTCCTTGTCTTCCTTGCTGCGCAGCTCATCGGGGTCAGCCAGAGAGTGACCTCTAAAGCGATAGGTCATACATTCTAAAACTGTAGGGCCCTCACCAGCACGACCACGACGGATTGCCTCTTGAGCATGTTCACGGACTGCCATGACATCCATCCCATCCACTTCAAACCCAGGGATTCCAAATGCTTCAGCTTTCTTGTGAATCCTGACATCAGAGGTAGCACGATGATGTTTCATGCCGATCGCCCAATCATTATTTTCAATTACAAAAATAATTGGCAACTTCCACAAAGCCGCCATGTTCAAGGTCTCAAAAAATTGACCATTGTTGCTTGCACCATCACCAAAGAAGCAAGCCGTTACTTGGTCAGCGTTAGGATCGCCCATCACTTCGCGACGATATTTTGACTGAAATGCTGCACCAGATGCGACGGGAATTCCTTCAGCAACAAAGGCATATCCACCCAAAAAGTTATTCTTGGCCGAGAAAATATGCATCGAGCCGCCACGACCCTTACTACATCCTGTTTCTTTACCAAATAGCTCTGCCATGACTTCGTTTGCTGTGACACCTGCACTCAAAGCATGAACATGGTCGCGGTAAGTGCTGCATACATAGTCATCGGGGCGCATCGCCTTAATTATGCCGCTAGCAACGGCTTCTTGACCGTTATACAAATGCACAAACCCAAACATTTTTCCGCGATAATACATTTCAGCGCACTTATCTTCAAAAGTACGCCCCAGTACCATGTCTTCGTAGACAATTAGGGCTTCGTCTGTGGTGATATTGGGTGCAGAAGTCGAAACAGTCGCAACAGTGTCTTGAGGCATCGATTCAATAGGTGTACTAATCGTTAAATTTTTCTTTTATTTAGTCTAGCAGTGAATGTCGATAGCTTGGTTTCATAAGTAGACAAGCAAAATTAAATATAAAGCCCCAAAATCTGTACCTCCCGCGTAGCGGACAGTACAGATTTTGGCTCTAGGTTTTTAATTTGGGTTGCAGCAATTCTCATTATGAAACCAATTTTGGTGTTTCCAGCGCCTTCGGCGCTGGAAACACCAAAATTGGTTGTTTGAAAGCCCGCCAACGGCGGGCTTTCAAACAACCAATTTTTATAATGAGAACTGCTGTTTGGGTTGCCTTTACTTGTAAAATTCTATCCATCAAATTAAATTAAAAAAAGTAAACAGAATGACTACCCATTTTATTACTGCGGAAATTGAGATTAATGAAAATCAAGATCAGATCGTCAAAAATGTCGAGCAAGAGCTAGCTAAACATGGCGAACCATTGCGTTGGGCGATCGCATCTGTTGAAAGCAAAGTTGATGCAGCGACAAACATCAAAACTCAGACTGCCAATATTGAGGCAGTTGTAACTCACAATTAACCAGAAGAGACGGCGCTTTGAGCCGTCTCTTCTGGTTTTTATGAAAGCGATCGATACATTTCGATAACCGTATCTCTTATACTTTGAGTTAAATTTTCTGATTGTAAATCCAGTAGTATCTGTCGAAATTCTTGTTGGGATGCAGTTAACTCTTGAACTTGCTGCTGAAGTACTGCAATTTCATCTAGTTTTTCTTGCATATTTTCTATTAGTTCACCAACTCTTTGTTGTAAATAATCTGCTTTTGACCATGATTGATCTGGGCTTGCATCTTGTGCACAACTTTCTAGTACATCTTCTAGGGTAATGGATTCTAAATCAACGCCATAGATATCTTGTGGTACATCTATTTGCAAGAAATCACGAGGATAAGAATCAGTGCTATTTTGGATTCTTTGATCTAGTCTTTGCATGGCAATATTAATGGCTCGATTGATCGAGGTTTCACCATTTTTGATAAGACTTCTATCCAGAACTTCATTTTCTTCAATATCGGACAAAATGAAGTCTTTGAATACTGCAATCCCATCTGTAATTGGATTCTGTAGATCTGGTTTAACTTTTAGGTCTTTAGATAGTTTCACTCTTCTAACGACAAATTCTTCTTTATCATGTGATTTATCCCAAGGCTGTACATCTGCAAGTACTGGTTGAGGGAATATAGCCGATCGCAACCTTAATTCCCAAGACTGTAAACACTGACCTAAAAATTGAGATAGCTCATACAAGAAATAAGCTTCTTGAGGTTGCCATTGTCTTGGGCAATCGCATTGTTGAACAAATGCTAATCCCCAGATTGTGTCAAATGATGTAATGGAATTGAACAAAATCGGGACAGACATCATTGCCGTAACCTGAGTCTTTTGCCAACATTGATGTAAGTTTATGGCTCCAGATATTTGAACGATATCTGACAATGCTAAAGCGTGACTTCGACGGTAGTTTTGGAGAGAATCCACTCCAAAACAAGAAATTGGATATATTTGCTTTTTAATGCTCTGGATATTAGGTGAAATTGCTTCTACTAATACAATTCCTTCATCCTGATTGATGAATTGATAAATTGCGACTCTGCTAACAGCTAGGCGATTGCCTAAGTTAGTTAAAAAAATTTTTAATAATTCTTCAGGACTATTGCTGGAAAACATTTCTGTAGCAATTGATCCACTCTCTATCTTGTCACTAGGATCAAAAAATGTGGAAGCCCCGTTCATAAGTTGTAAAGTAACAGCAATCTACATAATGCCACCATTTTAGGATTTTCTGTACCTGTAAAATCTTAAATTCGATTTCATAATAAGAATTGCTGACATAGCTGACATAATTTAAGTCTATCTTGCTGACTTACAGAACTTTGCGCTTAACCCAGAACCAATAAATGTTTTAAAAGTGTTGCTTAGTAACACTTTTAAAACATTTATTGAGGTGCTTTATGCCATTTACTCGGTCAAATACTAATTATTTTACGAAATTGTTCTACCAAATTTTATGAGTACAGGTCGGTTAATCGTCCAGTTAGGCATCGCCGCCTATATTTTATTCACCTTACTGCCTGATAGTAGTACGCAGATGGTGGCTTTTCCTTGGGTGTTGTTATGGCAAGTGGGATTGTTATGCTTTGCGATCGCGGGCTTGCTAAATTTATGGCGGCGTGAGAACCCATTTTATTTATTAGGTAGTGGCTTTGACTGGGCGATCGGTTCTGGTTTGGTAACACTGTGCTTATCGACAATGTTTTCACGGTTCCCCAATCAAGGTATGTGGTATAGCCTGACTGCTTTTGGCTATTTCATTGCGTTGTATGTAACTAACAACTTCTTGCATAGAGATCCCCCTGATCTCCATCAAGGCAAATATCAAGAGAAAAAAAGTCTTGATTCAAAAATTTTACCCATTTTGCGCTTTCAAGGCTTATTAGGATTGGTGGTGATTCTTGAAAGTTTATTTTTGTGGATCACTCAGACATGGTTGCCACAATTAAATAATTTTGCCAAGCTGAATCAATGGGGTCTAAATCTTAATTACGATTTTTCGGATTTGCAATCTCGCAATTGGGCTCCAATGGGACATCAAAATTATGTGGCGGGATTTCTGATGTTGGTTGTACCGATTTTTGCAAGTTTGGCGATCGCCCAAAAGGGAATGTGGCGATCCCTATGGCTAATGGCGATCGGTTTAGGCTTAATTGATTTGTACACTACCAGTTCACGGGGCGGTTTTTTGGGGCTGGGGGCAATTGTTGCGTATGGAATTATTGTGGCTTTATTCTATAGCAGGGGAAATCGTTGGTTAGTTACTTTTGCTGGTGGTGGCGCGATCGCTTTGTTAGCATTTTTAATTTCTACAAACAATCGCTTGCGATCGCTAATTTCAGGATTAATTACTAGTTCTGCAAATCCTACTCAAGGATCAGGTGAATTGCTATTTAGAGTGATCGCGGCGGATGTGGGCTGGAGGATTGGCCTAGATCATTGGCTGTTTGGGGCAGGAGCAGGCTCAGCGATTATGCTCTATCAGCAATATCGTCCGCAATGGGCAGGGCGGGAAGCTGAGCTTTTATTTCAGTTACATAGTACACCCATACATCTTTGGGCAGAACTGGGGATCGGCGCAGTAATTACCTTTGTATTTTTATTAGTGGCGCTCATTACCCTATTTATCAAATTACACAAATCCTCAACTTGGCAAGCTAATTCACAGGATCAGGTGATCACCTATGGATTGTTTGGCAGTTTGATTGGTTATGGGATGTTAGCGATTACTGACTATCAGCTTGATGTTCCTGCGATAAGTGGCAGCTTAGTAATTGTATTTGCATGTTTAGCCTATTTAGGGCAAAGGCATACGGGGGAATTGATTAGCCTCGGTCATCAAAAACAGCCGCGCCTCTGGTTAGCATCTATTGCCACGGTCTATTTAGTAGCCGCGATCGCATGGCTCGTTCCTGTAAATATGGCTTGGCAGGCTTCAAGTGTAGGCTTTATCTATTTATCAAGAGCAAGAGAAGATTTGGCGACTGCAAAACAGGAAGTTTTACCTGAAGCGATCGCCGCGATCGAAAAATTTCAAGATAGACTCAAATTCGCCCATCAATTTGCACCTTGGGAACCATACTATCCCTATCAATTGGGTTGGAATTTAGCCGATCTCGCGCTTAACTATCCTAATTTTCCGCAGTCACAAGCTTGGCAAAAAGATGGTTTGGCATGGATTAAAACGGCGATCGCAGTCAATCCTAATAATGAAGCAGGATACAACGCTGCCGCATGGCTGAGTATCCGAGAATCCTCGCCCAGTTCTGCTCAAGAAGCTGAGATTTATTTCCGTCGGGGTTTAGAACTAGTTCCCAATAAGCGATCGCTTTTCTTTGGCTTGGGATTGAGTTTATTGCGTCAAGGTAAGACCAATGAAGCCATCAATTCGATGACTACGGAAGTAATTAACGATCCTATTTTCATTACGAGTCCAATTTGGAAAGATGCTCCTTTTCAGAGTCTTTACCCACAAGTATTAGCTAATCTGGAAAGTAGCTATCGCAATAATCCTAGTAAAGCGATAAGTCTTGCTGCCTTAAGATGGTGGAATGGCAATCCTAATGCAGTTGCTGAACTCAAGCAAACAGGCAATTCCACGGCAGTTTTACTAGCCAATGCGATCGCTAATGATGCTAGCGCCTTGCAATCAGTCAAGCAAAATCCCCAAACCCCTCTAGAGATGGTGATTTCCGCATGGCTAAATCCTAATTTGCGTGATAAGTTACTGGAACGCGCCTATGTATTTGCTACGAGTAGTTTGCCCGATGAACGCTCGGCAGCAACTGTAAAAGCAATGAGCGATCTCATGGCGCAAGCCCCTAATTTTGATGCTTGGTTTCGTTTACCTTTACCAGCAAATAGTCCTTTAGTGGTTAACTATCGCAGGGCTAGATTGGGCTTTAGTGTAGTCAGTCGGCACTTAGATGGAGTGGTTCCTCTTGATTTCTTTAATGTCAGCGATCGGTTAGAGATATCTCTCTTTCTCAAAGATTTGTTTTCATAACATTTTTGCGATCAATCTAACAAAAAAGGTTCGCTAAGCGAACCTTTTTTGTTAGATTTTCTCAGCGATATATTTAGCAATTCGGGCAGATGCTCCTGCTTTTCCCATGCGCTCCTCACCATTGCGGCTTACTTCTTGAAAGTAATCAGGATCTTGCAAAATCTCATTTAGCACATCCGCAACTTGAGCAGGTTTTTCGATTAAATTAATTGAACATCCTAATAAATCTGCCTGTTCTTCAGCAAACTTGCGCGTAAATTGTGGGCCATTTCCTGCGATCGTAATTACAGGTTTGCCTAAACCTACCATCTGTTCCGTCGCCGTGCCTGCCATCGCCAATCCTAAATGACATTGATGCAGACAATCACCAAAGCCATCTTGCAACAAAATTAGCCGCGCATTCTGCACCTTAAAAGTAGTTTCATCAATACGTTGCCAACCTTTTTGAATAATGCTCTGTCCAATAATTTCTAGATCTAGATCGGGAGCGATCGCTACTAAAAAATGGACATTATGGGGAATCGCACGGGAAACAACTTGGGCGCAAAGCATTAATGTCATCCAGTTTTCATAGGCTTCAGGCGATCTCGAACCAGGCAGAATTGCCACTGCCCATTCATCTTCGCCAATACCAAAATTCATGCCCTTTGTTTCTAGCCCATCCATCATCGAGTTGCCCAGATAGATCGCAGGCAGTTTAAAATCTCGATTCAAGATCTCTGCGGTCAAAAGATCGCGGACAAATATCGCCTTGCAGCGATCGCTATTCATCAAAGCGCGTTCCCAAGGAAAAAAAATGGAGCCGCCAAAAGGTTTTTTGACATGGGGCAAACTACTTTTGCGATCGCGCCAATAATATTCTGATTTAGCCGTGGCAACAAATGCAAAATTACAACCGCCAAACTGAGACGGTAGCCATGCAAACAGTAATGGCACAATATCACCTACCGCTAAAATCAGCCTTTTAGTCCTGCGGTTTTCGCGTGACCAATTCCATGCAAAGCCCAATTGTTTACGAGTTAGCCCCACCAATCCACCTTTGACATCACGCGCTAATTGGCGGCTATCCATGCGGACAAATCCTCCCGATGGCATCGACTGAGCAAACTTTTCGACAATCGGTATATTTGCTTTAGTATAGGCATGTCCCACCCCCACAAGTGGCAAGGCGATCGCAGAAAATCCTAATTTTTCTAGTTCAATGCAGATACGGGCAGCGATGATATCTTCACCATGTCCGTTACTGATACATAAAATTTCCACGTTTTACCAAAAAATCAAATGTGCAATTCTAAATTAATGATTTGCTCTACTCTTGGCACAGCAAATCATTATTGTGAGCTAATGTAACTTTAGTAGAAACTGCGACATTATGCTTACAGCAATTTTCGATCGAACGAAACACAATAAATTTTTTAAAATTGTTGCAAAGCAACAATTTTAAAAAATTTATTGGTTCTGGTTTGGGCACAAAGCACTGTAAAACTCAGCTTAAGTAGGTATAACCATTCAAGCAATGTTCATATTTTTGTAAAAACAACCTTGCTTCATCCAGAGTAATTTGCTTCTCTTGGAGAGAGCGTTCTGTCTCTTGACGAATATTTTCCAGCATCGCATCACGATTGTACTGCACATATTCGAGAACTTCGGTCATCGAATCACCCTTGATTACATGCTCAACCTTATAACCATTAGGAGTTGCATGAATATGAACTGCATCAGTGTCACCAAAGAGATTATGCAAATCGCCAAGAATCTCTTGATAGGCTCCACCTAGAAACAAAGCTAGAAAGTAAGGCTCTTCAGAAATAAAAGGATGTAACTCAAGTACAGACTTGACATCGCGTAAATCGATGAAACGATCAATTTTGCCATCGCTGTCACAGGTAAGATCAGCGATCGTGCCGCGACAGTTTGGTTCTTCATTCAGGCGATGGATTGGCATAATTGGGAACAATTGGTCGATCGCCCAACTATCGGGAGCAGACTGAAATACTGAGAAATTACAGTAATAAGTTAGCGCCATAGCCCGTTCCAGATCTTCAAGATCGTCAGGTACATAATTCAGTTTGCGGGTTACCTTGAGAATGCGATCGCAACATTCCCAAAATAGACGTTCAACTCTGGCGCGTTGCTTGAGGCTGAGATATCCAAAGGTAAAGAGGCTAACTGCTTCTTGATTGAACTGGACGGCATCGTGATAAATCTCTTGGTAATTATTCTCGTTGATGTTTTCCAATGCTTCAAAAAGATTACGGACGATTAGATGCTCATCCTCTTTTAGCGGCTCGATCGCCTGATTAGGAATACCGCTAATGCCAACTACATCGAAGACTAGAACCGATTGATGGGATGCGATCGCGCGACCGCTTTCACTGGTCAAAGTTGGCACAGGTACGCCTTTTTCCGCGCAGGCATCCTTAATTGCCGCTACGATATCGTAGGCATAGTTCTGCATACTATAGTTTTTAGAGGCATAGAAATTGGTTTTGGAACCATCGTAGTCAACGCCTAAACCACCACCAACATCGAGATGTCCCATCGGTGCACCCATTTCCGCAAGCTGCACGTAGATTTGTCCTGCTTCGCGTAAGGCATCTTTGATCGTGCTGATATTGCTAATTTGGGAACCGATATGGAAATGCAACAATTTCAGGGAATCCAGCATATTTGCCGCTTCCAATTGTTCAAAGGTTTCTAGGATTTCCCACATACTCAACCCAAACTTTGCGCGATCGCCTGTCGAGTCTTCCCAATGACCTAGACCTTTGGCACTCAGTTTTGCTCTTACGCCAACCACGGGGGCAATTCCCAACTTAGTCGCAGCGCGGATGATCATTTCCACTTCTTCCAGTTGCTCGATCACAATGATCGTATTTTGCCCCAGCTTTCGCGCTAGTAAAGCCGTTTCAATATATTCAGCATCCTTGTAGCCATTGCAGATTAGTAACGAGCCAGGGGTGCGTAAAGTAGCAAGAGCAATCAATAATTCGGGCTTAGAACCTGCTTCTAGACCAAACTGAAACGGTTTACCATATTTGGCAATTTCTTCAACCAATTGACGTTGTTGATTGACTTTGACAGGGAAAACGCCACGATAAACGCCATTGTAGTTATAGCGTGCGATCGCCTTGGCAAAGGTAGAATTAATCCGCTCAATGCGATCGGCCAAGATATCCGAAAATCTCACTAATATGGGCAGACGTAACCCTCTCTGCTTCAGATCGTTCACCAAATCAAAGAGGTCAATGCAACCACCGCGATCGCCTTTGGGGGATACGGTCACATGTCCTGCTTCGTTAATACTGAAATAAGGTTCTCCCCAGCCATTGATACGATAAAGTGATTCGCTGTCTTGAATAGTCCACTTTTTTGCATCTGCAACAACAGGTAATTGAATCTCTTGCAACATTGTTAATAAACCTTTGATAAACCTTACAAACCTTGATCTACATAGTGGAGAATGGTTAGCACTTTACGATGCTCGTATCAACTGTAACACTACCAAATCACTACCAAATAAATCTAGACGCTTAGCCAGAAAACAGTCTAGATCTTTTTGAACCATCACTGTTGCAATTATTGCTATAGTTTGCTGTAGATTATAGTTTCTAGACATTTTAGCGTTTTATTCACGGCTTGCTGATCAATGAATTTTGAAGCTGACTTAAATCTGACACTCCGTGCCCGATATCCTTTGATTTATATACCTTCAGCGGAGGAAGAGCGAGTTGAAGCTGTAATTACCAACGTGGCAAAATCTCTTGGTCGCAGCATATTTGTCTGGGATTTTGTCGATGGTTATCAGTCCAATCCCACTGATGCAGGGATGGGTAAGCGTAATCCTTTGCAGGCTCTAGAATTTGTAGATAAAATCCCCAAAGGTGCAGTGTTTGTATTGCGAGATTTCGATCGCTTTCTTGACGATGTTGCGATCGCACGCAAGCTCAAAAATCTTGCCCGTAGGCTCAAAAGTGAAGCTCAAAATATTATTGTGCTTGCCTCACAGATTAATATTCCCGATAGCCTCAGTGAATTTTTCTCGATTTTAGAATTTCCACTTCCGAATCCTCGTGAATTAAGAACAGAAATCGAACAAATTGCCTGTTCTGTTAGTTATTCTAATCCGACTTGCGATATTCAACTAGATAAACAAGCGATCGATGATTTAGTTCGGGCTGGACAAGGCTTATCTTTGGAGAAAATGCGGCGTGTGCTAGCAAAGGCGATCGCTGAAAATGGTCGCTTACGTCCTGATGATGTGGATCTAATTCTCGAAGAAAAACGCCAAAGTATTCGTCAAACTCAGATTTTAGAATTCTATCCATCGACAACAGAAATCAACGATATCGGTGGTTTAGATAATCTTAAAGAATGGTTGCTGCGTCGAGGTAGTGCCTTTAGCGATCGCGCCAGAAAGTATGGACTTCCCCATCCACGCGGATTACTTCTTGCAGGAATTCAAGGTACTGGCAAATCCCTCACGGCTAAGGCGATTTCCCATCATTGGCATTTACCATTATTGCGCCTAGATGTTGGTCGTCTCTTCGCTGGTCTAGTCGGTGAGAGCGAATCCCGCACCCGTCAAATGATTCAGTTGGCTGAAGCTCTTTCTCCTTGCGTATTATGGATTGATGAAATCGATAAGGCGTTTGCGGGAACTGATGGCAGAGGTGATTCAGGGACAACTAATCGTGTATTCGGCACGTTCCTCACATGGATGGCAGAAAAGACTTCACCTGTATTCGTGGTAGCGACTGCAAATAATATTCGCACCTTGCCGCCCGAATTATTGCGAAAGGGCAGATTTGATGAGGTGTTTTTTGTGGGTTTACCCAATCAAGAAGAGCGATCGCAGATTTTCTCGGTGCATGTAAGCAAATATCGCCCTCACAATACTCGCGCCTACGATATCGATCGCCTCGCCTACGAAACGCCAGATTTCTCAGGTGCAGAAATCGAGCAGGGCATTATCGAAGCAATGCATATCGGCTTCAGTCAAAATCGCGACTTTACCACCGATGACATTCTCGAAGCTGCTAGTCAAATTGTGCCCTTAGCGCAAACTGCCCAGCAGGAAATTCAAGTTCTCCAAGAATGGGCTGCGTCAGGTAAAGCAAGGCTTGCTTCTCGACAGAATGTATTCAATAAGTGAAACTTAAAAGTGAGTGGCGGCGTTTCGCGCCACCACTCACTTTTAAGTTAGAGAGCTATATCACCTATTTTAAGAACTTTGCCAGCCTCTATTATGGGAATGCGTGTATTTAGAGCAAGACGATAAAAATGATTGAAACGCGATCGCACTATGTTTGCTGGTAAAGATGCTTCTCTTTGGCGAGTGAAAATTTTTTGAAATTCGGGATAAACTTCGCCAGTTAATGTATCACGGGTGGGCACAGGACAACGTTGACAGGGATTTGTGCCGAAAAACTGAACATCGCCAATTTTAAAGGGAACTGTTTCACCAGCTTTAGCAAATAAATGATCTTCCCAAAACGGTTCGGTATCAGCAATTTCTAAGTTAGTGCGGAAGCGATCGCGAATTTGCTCAAGACTGATTTGGGGGCTTGCATACCAACTCTGTACACTGCTAAGAGTTGCCTCTGAGATTACAGTTGCACCCCATGCTTCAGGATCATCAGGGAATCCATTACTAACATTTTGACGAAGTTCTACAGGTTGCTCAAAAAATTTGCTTAGCCAGTTAGTAAGCGCAATGCGATCGCGATCTAAATGAAAAGTGGATACTTCTTGCTGCTCTTGGATTTGCAAATGCACTAGTCGATTGCTTAATTCGTACTTTGCTCTAATTAAATGAATCTTAGAATAGCGCTTGGCATTGATGTATTTTCCGTTTTTATCAAACATGGCAAATTCGCGATCGCCTTTTAATGCCCCACCGTCAGATATCTCGACTGCATCTAAAGCGATTGGATCGAGGGATTTAATTGGGAAAATAAGGATTTTACTGAGCTTTGCCATAAAAATGATGAAGTGATTTTTTGATCTTAAAATCAAACGGCGATCGCTGCTTCCAGACTGTTAATAATATCTTCTTTTCTAATCCCTGCGGCAATCAGAGCAGTGGTTAAGCCTTCTTCAAAGTTATCTTCTTCGATGATGATTTTATCTTCGACTAAACGGGCGTGAAATAAAATTGTGTCCATCCAGCGCTGTTTGTCCCAGCCAGTAGCGAGAACGAGAAAATGACCAGATTCGATATCGCAGACAGGATAAAGTTTAATTGCTTGTAAGCGGGGTTGAGCGATCGTTGCTTCTTGTAGAGTCTTTTTAAGAATATCTACATGGCTTAATAGGTTATCCATTGCAGAATTGCCTCCTGATCGGGTTCGTAAACTAGTAAATTGATTTTATTGCGTTGGATGGCTAGCTGAAAAATGGGCTTTTGAAAGTGCTTAATATAAACGGATTGGCTCACGGCTAGGAATAATTCCCGTTCTGGCTCTTGTACATCTAAAGCCCATTGATAAAGTTGAATCTGTCCCATCGTTTTTTCGAGCTCGCTAATCACCGAAACAGCATCAAAGTCTTTGACCTCTACCGCAATTTTACGATTTTCTTTTTCCGCAGTTAAAAACTTTTCGGCTCCTAGATCGGCCTTCAAAAGTGTTTGTTCCAAAACTAAAATCAAGGGATCATCCGTAATTGTCCACCCGTCTTTTTCGAGTGTGTGACGTAATGCAAAATGCAAACTATCTCTTCTAGACATTTGGAATTTCAATATAGTATTAGTCACACAAGTCGGCACTGGTTCCGCCATATGAGGAAGTAAAAGCCAAGCATAGTAAGGGTTATGGTTTTAATTAAAAGAATCTTGTATGGCAGTAACCTAACACAAAAACAGGGTGTACACGCACTTTTGCTCAAAAACCACGTTAACCAGCTTTGACAACAGATTCCTACATTCCTTGCTTAATAAGACTTTCTGCTCCTCACTGGGCGGAACCAGCGCCTTAGAGGGGCAGAGATTGAGAATAATTTATTACAAATCTAAGTTTTTCTCAGTCTACGTAGATCGATTTTGGCGCGGAGTTCATCTTTGATTCTGGCTAGGATTGAGTCTTCATCGATGGTGTCCAATATCCTTTTAACAACTGCTTTTGGCCCATCTGCTCCCCATGATGCACCGTTAGCGAGATATTCCTTGGTGACTAGTCCAAGGGCGTAGGTGGAGAATCCTGCCACACCTGCTTGGGCGATCGCAACTGACACATACCCACCCAAAGTTAAACCACCAGTCACAGGCGCAGCAATGCCCAGTAAGCCTTTGAGAGAACTCAATCCGAATGTGGCAAGAAATTCACTGGCACTAATGCCGCCCATGCCGATCGCAATTTTTTGCATCAGTGAAATTGCGCCACGATTGCTCATGTTGATGCCATAAAGCTTAGATAGCGCCACGATCATTGAAATATCGATAATTGCGGCACTGATGACATCAATTACAGTGAATGGGTTAACGGCGATCGCCACAGCTTGGGTAATTACACAATTCCAGATGATGCGATTGGCTTGGCGATCGCGCACAAACATTTTGCGCTGTACCACTCGCTCCTGCACCATATCCGCAAACATCATTGTGTTTAAAGCGATCAGAGATTTGCCTTCGCGATCGAGCACCTCCAAAATTTTTAGCTTTAAATCTTCGATTTGGGGCTTCCCATTGACCAGTTCGGCTTCAAAGGAGCCATCGGGCTGACGGATCGCTTTGGCGACCAATGGTGAAGCAGCAGTCATCACAATTTCATCTTCAGTTAATAACTCACGCACCCGCTCATCGCGAATTTTCGCGTATATAGCGATGCGGTCTTCAGGCGGATATTGGTCGATTTTGTTGAAGACTAGCAAAATCGGTTTACTCGCCCCTCTCAGTTCCGACAGCGCATCATATTCAACTTTAGTGATATCGCCCGCGACGATAAATAAAATTAAATCTGCTTGTTGAGCAATCCGTTTCGCTAGTTCTGCCCTGCCTTCGCCATCCACCTCATCGATCCCAGGGGTATCAATCAACTCGATTCTTGCCTCACCTCGTCCCTGAAATGATGCTTTGAGAATCGTGCGATCGCCATTAGTTTGCATCGCCTCTCGTGATATTTGCCACTCTGCGGCTTGCCGACTTGTAGTCACACCATGCAAGGGGCCAGTCTCAAAAACTTGACCACCCATTAGCGCATTAAGTACCGACGATTTGCCACGCCCCACCATGCCAAATACTGCTATTTGCAAAACTTGGCGCTCTAGCTTATCTAGCATTTGTTGCAGCTCTTCTAGCGGTTCCTCTAGTCCACGTCGCTCTCGTTCTGACAAGTCTAGATTTGCGACAATATCTCGTAATGTGCGCTGTGCTTGGCGATAATTTAGCTCCTCAAAAATCTCATCAAAGCTAAGAAAGTTTTCGTCTTGTGGCATAACATCGCTAGTTAAGTAAGAAGGCTTAATTATTTGTAGGATGCGTTAGTGCAACGTAACGCATCTATTAATCAAAAATGATGGGTTACGCGATCGCTAACTCATCCTACGTTAATTGCACTAACGCAAAACCGAAAGATGAAGTTGCGGCGCGAAGCGCCGCAACTTCATCTCTGGGGTTTAGGAACTATACTTATGATATTCGAGTCTTAGAAGGTAACAATATACGCACAAACTAGTTTGAAGCTGGTATAAAAAGGTTGTCTTTTTGCGTGAAATATTGTTAAAGTTGCCAGAAAGTTACTTTCGGACAATGATTATCTTTGACTTTTAACTTTTCAAGGCTCATTCACACTGTTGTGTATCCCAAATTCCCAATAAACCTCATAAATAGTATTGTAGCTAGGAGAAATATGTCCGTATTCAAGTCGTTGGTTAGTCTAGCAGCCACCGCAGGTGTCGCAGGGGCGATCGCTGTTAGTCCCATATTTACTCTCAAAGCTGAAGCCCTCACCGAAGCTCAAGTTTTGGAGAGATTGGGCAGTATTCCCATTTTCACGATTACTGATGATAAAGGCTCGCCTCTTCTAGGTGCAGTTCCTCAGCAACCAAATGCTAAGCCTGATGATAGCCAGCTTTTGTTTTTCTTCCTTGGTCCCGACGAAGCCCAAATGATGCTCAGTCAAGTCCAAAAGTCGAATCCTGAAGTTGGTAAAAAGGCGCAGATCATTGTGCGATCGATGAATGATGCCTATAAAGTAATTCGTGAAAACAAAGACAAAAAAGTCGTATTCCAGTTTATCCCTGCTAAGGCAAGTATTGACTCAGCAAGGACAATCTTGACTTCGCAAGGAGTTGCGGCTGACAAAATCCCTAATGTGCCTGTTTTCTTTGCGATCGGTGGTCAAGCCAATAACCAAGGCTTACTAACTATGAGCATTGATCAAAATGGCAAGAAGGAACAAGTTGTGCCTTTCTTCCTTGATAAAACTGATCTACAAAATTTGCTCGATCGCGCTAGCAAAGATCAACCCGATGTGACTAAGGCAACTAAGATTCAAGTTGCTTCACTCTTCCAAGTTCTAGACTCGATGGTGTCCAAGGATAATAAGCCTAACCCTGAAGTCGAACGCTTCCAGTTTGTACCCTCGCGTTCTTCGTTTGAGTACATTCTCAAGAACACAAAGCAATCCGCTACACCTCAGGTAGCACCTGCTAAGAAATAAAAAAGGGCGCGATGCGCCCTTTTATTTAAAAAAATAGGAGCGCATTGCGCTCCTATTTTTTTTACCAGTCCCAATCAGAATCTTGATTATTCCGTCCGCGATTATTTCCGTAGCTAGTATCACGAGAGTCGCGATCGCCATAATTACGACTCGGATATTCCCTTGCACCATAATCACGATTATCACGTTCTTTGGGCGGTGTATAATCGCGACTCGTGTCTCTTGGATTATCGCGGGGAGCCTCACGAATGTAGTCACGAGTGTTGGAGCTTTCGCGGCTGTTATCCCGATTTATGTCGCGATTCATATAAGCCGATGGAGCCGCAGGTTTAACGTCAGGTGCACCGCCAAAAGCAATTAAAAGTGGAAATCGCAGCAAATCTACAGCGATTAGTTCTTCAGACTCGTCGATAACTACTAAAGGGCTGAGACCTTCCTTGACAAGGCGATCGCCTTTAGTGGCGAGAGGCTCAGGATCTTCAAATAGGGCAATACCTTTATCAGAGCCAAAATGCTCTCTGGTCAAGCCCAGACAATCTTGAAAACCTCGCCGCCATTCGCCAAGACGTTCGGGCGAGGTCGCGAGGACTAGTACCCGCAATTTTTCACCATAAACTGCTTTTAAAACTGAGATTGCTGCCGAAGTGACCAGAATATTTTGCAAGCGCGTTCCCATAGTGCGGATAGCGCCACGTCCAGACTGCTCAAAAAACCACTTAGATACGCGATCGGCATGGACTTGCTCAAAGGTTCGTCTGAGCTTCCATGCTGGGCCATAGTAATCAGGCAAGGTGCGGTAACGCTCTAAAAGCTGATCAACTCTTTGTTTATACTCAGAAAAGGTCTGCTCTGATATGCGTAATGGCTCAGCTTCTTTCGTTGGTGGCTTTTCTGTAGGTGCTACAGTTTCGGCTACAGACTGAGTAGAGGGCGCTACAAGGTTTAGTTTTTCAGCGCTAGCCACTAAGTCTTGTAAGCTGCCAACCAGATAGTCTTTAAAACCTTGAACACGGATCGCAATGTCTTGAGATGTACCTGCGTAGGTGCTAGTCATTTCTTTGTCAAGACGCTCTTTTCGCTTTTCAAGAACTGCGATCGCTGCCTGTAGTTCTTGCTTTTGATATTCGAGACGAGCCACATCAGCTTGAGCTAACCGAATAATGCCTGCCTGTAAGTCGTCTAACTGGTCTTGTAGGATTTTAGACTTAATGTTTCTAAGTGTCTCTAGCTCTCCCCTGAGATCGGATTCTTCTTGCTTAAGTTGATTAATGCTTGTTAATATTGCTGAGGTGTTGAGACTATCTTGTAGCTGCGGCTCTAGTTCAGGTTCTGCGATAGTTTCTGGGATAAATGACTCAGTTTCTAAGTTTTTAGATTCAATGTCATCATCATTATGATCCGTCGATAGTTCGACACGATTGTCAAATAGAGGTCGATCTATCTGGATATTTTCATTTATTGACTCATCAGAAGCTTCGACGTTCTCCTTGTCTAATTCATTTTCTAATGTTACGATCACCTCGGGGGCAGCGTCTTGGTAGGATTTCTCTAAATTTTCTTCTACAGGCAATTGATCGGACTCCATAAAGCTCTCATCGCATCGGTCTTTCCTATTTTATACCAATTTCAAATTAAGAATTTTACTAAGTAGGTAGGCTCTGCTAAACATAAAACCAAGAATTATAATCCATGATCCCCGCTGCATGGTGACGATCTATGGATTATGACTCTGGGTTTTAGTTTCGCGGAGATCACTATCTAAATTTTTAATGACCTATTCTTGGATAAGCTTAGTACATCGAGCTTATTTAAATTAATAACTTAACCCTCTAAATCTGTATATAACAGATCAGAGAGATGCTATAAACGCTATATAATCGCTAATTGACTCGCTAAATTTCCTGCTCCTAATGAGTAAAAGTAAGATCACCATTCTTGTTGTTGATGACACTCGATATAACCTGCAAATTCTATCAATTATGCTAGCCAACCAAGGCTATGCTGTTTTAGAAGCTGCAAATGGAATCGATGCTATTGATCTTGCCAAAGCCCATATGCCAAGCTTGATTTTACTAGATATTAAAATGCCTGAGATGGATGGATACCAAGTTTGTGGTAATCTCAAAAATAATCCAGCAACTCAGCAGATCCCCATAATCTTTATTAGCGCAATTGAAAATGTAGAAGAGAAGGTTGAAGCGTTTGCAGTTGGTGGCATAGATTTTATTAATAAGCCTTTTCATTTAATCGAAGTACTAGCAAGAGTAGAGACTCACTTACGGGTAAACTCATTGCAAGCACAACTTTTAGAACAAACTAAACTTTTAGAAATTCAAAATATTAGCTTACAAAAAGAAATTTCTTCGCTAACAGGATTTAATTGGGATCTATACGCGGAGGTAAAAGAGGCTATAGAGATTCAATCGTTGAGATTGTTCTATCAACCAATTGTCAATTTACAGACCGATGTAATCACTGGCTTTGAAGCGCTAATTCGCTGGCAACATCCAATGCAAGGCTTACTTGCTCCTATTGATTTTATTGATATTATCGAAAAAACAGATTTGATTTATTCAGTTGGGCGGTGGGTGTTGAGAACTGCTTGTCAACAGTTAAAAATTTGGCAAGAAACTTTCCCTGATTATACTGATTTGACGATGAGTGTAAATGTATCTACAAAGCAACTCTCAGAGTTTAACTTGGTAGAATATATTCGCGGAATTTTAAGCGAATATCAAATCAATCCACATTGTCTTAAGCTAGAAATAACTGAAAGTACAGTCATGGGCGATCGCGATCGCACTTTACAGATTCTCGATCATTTAAAAGATTTAGGAATTCAGTTTTGTATTGATGACTTCGGTACAGGCTATTCATCACTAAGAAGACTAACTGACTTTCCCATAGACATTCTAAAAATAGACCGATCTTTTATTAATAATGAAGAATGGATAATTGTAAAAGCTATTGGTACATTAGCTTTTACATTAGGAAAGAGTGTTGTAGTTGAAGGGATAGAGACACCTCGGCAACTAGAAATGCTCAAATCCCTATTTTGCTCTTATCTAGGAAGATGCTACGGTCAAGGATATTTATTTGCAAAGCCACTTGATACTGAACCTGCTTCCCAATTTCTTGCAGATAATACAACTTTTATAATTGAAGCATTTGACAAGTAATTTGTTAATTTAAAATCAAACCCATCAAGGGTTTTAAAAGCACAAAATGGCTACGCCATTTTGTGCTTTGTATAAAAGTGTTGTAAAGCAACACTTTTAATGATTTTTTTGGTTCGAGTTTGAGCGCAAAGCGTTGTATTACGATAAATCTTCAATCTGGAAATTTTCGAGAGCGATCGCTAGATGCGTCCAATGAGTTCCACCTTGTAAAAATACCGTGTAAGGTTCACGCAATGGCCCATCGGCTGAGAGTTCTAAGGTGCTGCCATCGATAAAAGTTCCGCCTGCCATAACTAACTGACTGACATATCCTGGCATTTCTCCTGGGATAGGATCGACATAGGAATCTATGGGAGAGAAACGTTGGAGATTACGGCAGAATTCAATCAACTTTTTGGAATCACCAAGTTGAATCGCTTGAATAATATCGCGACGTGTCTCAAAGGGAAGTGGTTTGACTTTGTAGCCTAGTTGATCAAACACATAGGCAGCAAGGTGGCTACTTTTCATCGCTTCGCCAACCATTTGTGGCGCAAGAAATAGACCTTGAAAGAGTAAACGATTGAGATCAAAAGTTGCACCGCCTTCACGCCCAATCCCAGGTGCGGTAAGTCGTTGGGCTGCTAGCTCTACATATTCAGCTTTACCAGCTATATATCCGCCAGCAGTAGCGATCGTGCCACCAGGATTTTTAATTAGAGAACCTGCGATAATATCCGCTCCGATCGCAGTTGGTTCGCGATCGCTAATAAATTCACCATAACAGTTATCCACAAAGCAGACCGTATTTGGATTTTGCTGTTTTACCAATTTAATGATGCGTTCAATATCGGCAATGGATAAACTCTCTCTCCATGCATAGCCACATGATCGCTGAATCAAGACCATGCGAGTCTGTGGTTTGACGGCTGTTGCCAAGGCTTCCCAATTCATACCTCCTGCGGGAGTTAGTTCCACCTGTCGATAGGTGATTCCAAAATCCTTGAGTGAGCCTGCATAAGCTGTTCCTTGACTATCAGATGTGAGAGGATAGCCGATTACTTCTTCGAGAGTGTCGTAGGGTGCACCCGCAACTGATAAAAGTTCGTCAAGGGGTCGTAAAATCCCAAATAAACAACAGGCGATCGCGTGGGTTCCTGAGACAAATTGTACGCGCACGGCAGCAGATTCTGCGCCCATTATTTGCGCGAAGACCTGATCTAAAACATCGCGTCCCATATCACCATGCCCGTATCCTGACACGCTGGCGAAATGATGCGCCCCCACACGGCGATCGCGAAAAGCCTGCAAAACCCGTTCGAGGTTTTTCTTTACATGGAGATCGATTTGGGTAAATGTTGGTGCAAGGGCGGTAACGGCTTCTGCAACCAGCAACTTCATTTTGTCAGAGGTCATTTATGCTTAGGATTTTTTTGGCGGTTCATGATCGTATGCGAATATGAGTGATTTTGTCTAGCAAAGTTAAATAGTAAAAAGAGACAAAAACCGCCATTTTTGCTTTCTAGGCTTGAATTTATTCTAGTATCATATAAGTAGAAATACATAGCAGTCCTATTTGATTTCAGTAGAAAAAAGCTTCTCACAGATAGCAATCCTAATTTCTGAGATTAAATGTTTGGTAAGAAATTGCACCGAAGGGTACTCACTTATAAAACATATGGGATTGCTATAGATGATTTAGGATTGCTATAGATAATTTTTAAATATTGTGAGGAAAAAGTTTTGCCTACACTCGGAGTAAATATCGATCATATTGCCACCATTCGCCAAGCTCGTCGAGGGACTGAACCAGATCCCGTGGCAGCTGCCGTGATTGCCGAGTTAGCTGGCGCTGATGGGATCACAGTACATTTACGCGAAGATCGTCGTCATATCCAAGAGCGTGATGTACGTCTGTTGAGGCAAACTGTTCGGACTCGTCTAAATCTAGAAATGGCAGCAACTCCTGAAATGGTGGCGATCGCTCTTGATGTTAAACCCGACTATATTACGCTCGTACCTGAACGCCGCGAAGAAGTTACGACTGAAGGCGGCTTGAATGTTAAGGCTCAATGCGATCGCTTAGGTAAATTTGTGCATCAATTACAGGGCGCAGGTATTCCTGTAAGTTTATTTGTCGATGCAGAAACGGAGCAAATTCAGGCTTCAGCGCGAACGGGTGCAAAATTTGTGGAGTTACATACAGGAACTTATGCCAATGCCAAAAATGACGAAGAGCTTAAACGTGAGTTGGCAGCCTTAACTAAAAACGGAGCTTTAGCGATCGAGTTAGGATTAAGGCTTAATTCAGGACATGGCTTAACCTATTGGAATACCCGTGCAGTTTCTCAAATTGCAGGAATGGAGGAGCTAAATATTGGACATAGCATTATCAGCCGTGCGGTATTAGTTGGCTTAGAAAGAGCGATTCGTGAAATGAAAGAATTGATAAATCCATAAAAGAAGGGGCGCTTTGCGCCCCTTCTTTTATTTTTGTAAACTAATCTTCATCCGCTCTTCGATATTCTTGATAACGATGTAAAGAATAGGAACGATGAACAGACTCAGAAATGTAGCTACACACATACCACCCATTACCGCAGTACCAATCGACTGACGCGCTGACGCTCCTGCTCCTGTGGCAATCACAAGCGGGAAGATCCCGATAATTGTCGAGAAGGCAGTCATCAGAATTGGACGCAACCTTTGCTGTGAAGCCTCGATTACGGCTTTAGTAATGCTTAAGCCCTGTTCTCTCAATTGATTGGCAAATTCCACAATCAAAATAGCATTTTTACTTGCCATCCCAATTAACATCACTAAACCAATTTGAGTATAGACATCATTGGCAAAACTAGGATTTAATAGCCCTCGAAACATTACTGCCAAAAGAGCGCCCAATACTGCTAACGGTACGGTCAGCATAATGATAATCGGATCGATATAATTCTCGTACTGAGCCGCGAGAACTAGGAATACAAATACTACTCCTAGTCCGAAGATAAAGAAGGCACTATTACCAGAGCCAATTTCTTCGAGGGATAATCCCGCCCACTCATAACCAAAGCTCTTAGGCAGAACTTCGCTGGCAATCTTACTAATCGCATCGATCGCTTGTCCAGAACTGACCCCAGGGGCAGTGTTACCTGTGATTTGGACAGAGCGGAAAAGATTATAATGATTGATGATCGAGGGCCCAACGGTTTGGGTAACTTTTACCAAATTACTGAGTGGAATGCTCTGTCCTGTTTGCGATCGCACATAGAGTTTATTGATATCGTCAGGATTGGAACGGAACTGAGCATCGGCTTGGACATAAACTCGATAAGTTCGCCCAAAGGTATTGAAATCATTGACATACTGCGAACCGAGAAGGGTCTGCAAAGTACTATAAATATCTTGTAAAGAGACTTGCAAAGCATTGGCTCTGACGCGATCGACTTCCACGGTCAACTGTGGAGTATTGCCATTGAAGTTAGGGCGCAATCCTGACAAAATCGGACGACTGGGATCAGGATAGGTACTTGCTTTACCTAGTAAGGCTCCCATTGTCTGTTCGATCACGGGGAAACCTTGATTTGCTTTGTCCTGCAATTGGAACTCAAAACCACCATAGTTGCTTAATCCTTGAATCGCTGGTGGTGGAAACGGAATCACAAACGCATCCTTAATGGAGAGCAATTCAGGCATCAACCCAAAAGGTTTAGGAGCCATCCCACCGATAATCCCGTCAGCCGATCGCGATCTTTCTTTCCAAGGCTTTAACGTCGCAAAGACAATCCCGTTGTTGGGAGTGTTGCCACTAAAGCTAAATCCACCAATTGCAAAAATATTGGCAATTTCAGGATAAACGGGTTCACCTTTTTCATCCTTACGTCGCATAATTCCTTCAATATTCTCTAGCACCTTTTCTGTGTAATTAAGAGAAACACCTTCAGGAGCCTGAACAATAGTAATAAAATAGCCTTGATCTTCCTGCGGTAGGAAGCCTCTAGGTACGATTGTATACACCCAATAAGTCATGAAGAGTGAAATTGCAAATAGGATGATCAAAAATCCTTTGAAGTTAGTTGACTTAGCAACTAACCGCTGATAGTTGTTCCTTGTCCCATCAATTACCCAATTCACCCGATTAAAAAACCAATTGTTACTTGGCTGTTCTTGCTTGAGCAACAATGCGGCTAGGGTTGGCGAAAGTGTTAACGCATTAAAAGTGGAAACTACAATCGAAAAGGCGATCGTCAACGCAAATTGTTTATACAATTGCCCAGTCGTCCCAGGGAAAAAAGCAACAGGGACAAATACAGCAATCAGTACCAAAGAGCTAGCGATTACTGCACCCTGCAATTCATTCATGGCTGCGATCGCAGCTTCCAAAGGATTCTCACCGTTTTCTTGAATACGGCGGCTAATATCTTCAACCACAACGATCGCATCATCAACCACTAGTCCTGTAGCCAGCGTCAAACCGAACAGAGTCAGAGTATTGATATTAAAATTGAGCAGCTTGATAAAAATGAATGTACCAACTAGGGCAACTGGAATTGCGATCGCAGGAATTAAGGTCGAACGCCAATTTTGCAGAAACAAAAAGATAATTACGATGACTAAGACGATCGCAATCAAAAGTGAAATAATTACCTCTTCAGTGCCAGATTCAATGAAAGTAGTGGTATCAAAGGCAACCTCATAATTTAACCCAGGAGGAAAGCTAGGCTTCAATTCTTGCAATACCTTTTTAACCGCATGAGCCACATCCAAGGCATTAGCATCAGGCAACTGGGAAATCCCTAAGCCAATGCCTCTAGTTCCGTTAAATCTTAGCGATGAGCCATAATTCTCAGCACCTAATTCCACACGTCCGACATCACGCAGCTTTATCGGCGATCCGTCACTTGCCGTTCTAATTACTATTTCAGCAAACTCTTCTGTACTTTTTAATCTTCCACTTGCCGAAATCGAAAGTTGATATTGTTGATTAGGTAGGTTGGGCTGTTGCCCAATTTGCCCCACCCCAACCTGCAAGTTTTGCTGCTGAATTGCAGATACAACATCTTGAGCCGTTAATCCTCTAGATGACAAGCGATTAGGATCTAGCCAAACACGCATAGCATATTTGCGTTCGCCAAAAATAACAACGTTGCCAACACCCTTGACCTTCTTAATCGAGTCAACAATATACAAATCGGCATAGTTACTCAAATACAGATCGTCATATTCTCCCTTTTCAGAATATACACCGATCGCAAAAAGAAATCCTGAAGATTCTTTACTAACACGTACGCCCGTTTGCTGCACTGGTCCCGGCAACTGTGACTCTACCGAAGAGACTCGATTTTGGACATCAACGGCGGCAATATCTTTGTCTTTGCCTAAATCAAAAACTAAATCAACTGTACTATTTCCATTATTAGAACTAGTTGAAGTAATATATCGAACCCCTTCAATTCCATTGAGTTCTCTTTCAAGAATATTTGTAACTGTGGACTCTACAACTTCTGCATTCGCACCAACATAGTTAGCGGTAACAGTGACTTTAGGTGGAGTAATTTCAGGATATTGGGCAACGGGCAACAGGAAGATACAAGCCGTTCCCAATAGGGTGATCACAACAGAACAAACTGTGGCAAATACAGGTCGTCTGATGAAAAAGTCAGAGATTGATAGCAGCATGGGCAGAGATATAAGAATTAAGAGTTTCGGAAGTAAGCCTAGCTACTGACTGCTGTAATCATCTTACAAAAATAATTTCAAAATAACGCTTTCAAGATATTGGGCAATAATAGCACGCTAGCAATTAGCAAAGCGGCAATCGCTGCAATTAGTACTGCTCCAGCAGCGCAATCCTTGGCAATTTTAGCTAACTGATGAAACTCTCGCCCCACAGTCAAATCAACCACTGCTTCCAGAGCTGTATTCAATAATTCCAACACTAGTACTAGGGCGATCGTCAAGCTAATAATCGAGCAGGCGACGGCTGATAGGTGGAAATAAAGACTTAGAGACAATGCAGTCACGCCAATGATCAGATGAATCCGAAAATTGCGCTGTGTCCGAAAAGCATAGCCAACACCCTGACCAGCATATTTGAAACTAAGCAGCAAATTTGTGGCAATTTGAAAAGAATCGTTGCGTTGGGCTGCATCCTGTTCAGATGTTTCTAAGTTATCAGTCTTTGTCATTGGCTGGGATAAAGTCGATTTAAACAAAAATAGTCTTGATAGCGATAAATCATTGTTCATGGTTATTATTTCCCAAGAGACTTTGCTACGCAATTGCCAAAAACTTTAAAGATTTTAACGCTAGGAAATCAGTTTACTCAAATTACGCACACAAATACTTAAGGATCGCAAATTAAATAAACCCCAAGAATATTGCGGCGGGCTACGCCCGTCGCAATATTCTTGGGGTTTATAGTGAAACTAGCTGCAACATTAGGTCTTGCTGTTTTAGCATCGCCTCTAGGCTTTCATCGTCAGGGTGATCCCATCCTAATAAATGCAACAAACCGTGAGCCGCTAGCCAAGCTAATTCATAGGTTAGTGAATGACTACGTTCCTCCGCTTGCCTAATTGCCGTAGTCTGAGAAATGATGATATCTCCCAAATAAATGGGTTCAATATAGTCAGAGTCATCACTGGGAATCTCTGGCACATCTGACTCTAAAGCAGCAAAAGACAAAACATCAGTGGGGCGATCCAGTTGCCGATATTGCAAATTTAATTTTTGAATTGTTAAATCATCGGTAATTGCTAGTGATAGCTCGTATTCTCCATCTGCGATCGCCTGCTCAGATTGGAGATATACCTCCCACTTTTCAAACCATTCTTGCCATTGCTTCAGTGAGATCGGATGGCGATCGGCAACTTCAGGATAGATTTCACAGTACAAATCAATACTCAATGCTTTGTAACCCCATAGGCTAAAGAGACAAATTTTTTTTGTAGCAGTGTTCGTTCTAACCCACCAAAAGAAGGTTCGCAAGGCGAAGCCCCGCAATTGGTTTTATATCTTTGTTTGTGGCGAGTTTGAAAGCAAATTGCTGGATCTGCTGTATGGACATAAGAACAATTAAAAATAGGCGATGCTTTGCGCAGCTTATCCTTAACATATAAATCCTTTCAATTTTAGGACTACCAATTAATTAGCATTGCTATAGTAGTTGTAAATAATCTAATGAAAGATGATCGCTAATCCTATCAATGATCCAATCACTCCACAAATTGTAAGCGCAAAATGGAATAGAGATGTGCTTCCTTTTTTTACCATATTTCGCATTGCAAGTTTTACAAAACCATCTTGCTCTTTTAGATTTTTGGCGGTTGTGTTTTGGTTGTTGTCATCAATACTATTACTGCTATTTAAATCGGAATTGGATGGGATATTAGGATCGCTATTCATGGGTTTCTAGGTGATCGACGTATATTCAACAGTAATTTCAAAACAGACCAAAAAATCTTGAATTCTAGCAAGATGTAGTCTTCATATACATAAATCAATCAATTGATTGATTTATGTTGGTCAACTAATTTCAACCGTCAACCATCATCTTAGGTAATTAATAGAAAAACAGTCTTAGTATTTTAATTTCTTAAAGAAAGTTTATCATCAATATCCCTGACACCTTATAGAATTAAAAAGGTAGTTTTTAAACTAAAAGATTATCAAATGCAAAATAACTAATGTAGAATAATTATAAGTAATTTTGCTGTTGTATAGTACAGTTTGAAAAGGCAGAATTTACATGCCTAACATAGTTAACTCAAGGAGAATATTACTATGGCAGTCGAAAAAGTCAACTCTTCCTCTAGTCTAGCGGAAGTCATTGATCGCATTTTGGATAAGGGCATTGTCATTGATGCATGGGTAAGAGTCTCTCTTGTGGGAATCGAACTATTGTCAATCGAAGCTCGTGTTGTTATCGCCTCGGTAGAAACATATCTTAAGTATGCTGAAGCAGTTGGTCTAACAGCATCGGCGGCAGTACCTGCTGCTTAGTCATTTATTTCTAGCATATCGCTAGCAGTGAGTCACTAAACAATAGATTATTGTCCTACCGATTTCTTTTCTACCCCCTTTCTCACTAAAAACTATCTTGTCGGTATCTTGCTGACAAGGCGATAGATTTTCGGCAGGGTAGTAATACGGTGGGAAGGGGGGATTACTTTATGAAACTTGCGGCGTTTTGAAAAGTTTTATTGATTTTGATTTGAATGAGTTAATTTGAGGTTAACGTTATGGCTTCTTTGATGCAAGAGTTTGCAGAAGCAAGACAGAGACGATTACAAGACAGGGCAGATTTTTTGGCTGAACAACAGCTAGCACGGGAACAAAGGGAAAGAGATTTACAAGCCCAATCAGAGGAAACTGCCAAGTATTTGGCTCATTCTGAGCAAACTCGTCTTGCATGGGAACAAGGGAGACAGGCGATCGCTGAAAATGCTTTGGAAGCTCGTAAGGAAGAAATTCAAAATCGTGCTGAGCAGGTAGCCGAGTACTTACAAGATTTAAATACTACGCGCACTGAGCAAGCCATTGAAGCCAGTGATCAACGCGCTCAAGAAGTAAGAACCCGTACTTTTAAAACGCGATCGCAGCTTAAACATATTCATAAAGCACGTATTCGAGCAGGTCAAGCTGATCAAGTGCAACGCCAACAACTTGTGCAGGAGAGAGCTGCTTTGACGCAAATGCAGCTCGAAGAGATCAATACAGCTCGTCTTGCCAATGCTACTGTTGATGCTCAGCAAAGAGCGCAAGAATTTAGCGATCGCGCTGCTAATGTCAAAACATCGTTAGAGCAAATTGAGGCCATTCGGATTGCTGAAGCTGAAGCCCAAGCTCTGAAATTAAAAGCTTTTCGTGCTGAGTTAAGTGACTCAGTTTGGTCAGGTTCTCGGTCTGTCGCTGCTGGTACTCCACCCGCTCCACAACCAGATCTTGCTACAAAGTCCACCGAAGTCTCTAGCAGTTTTAGCTCTAAGCAAAAAAAGAAAACCACTAAAGTAGAAAGTGTAGCTGCTCCAGCACCCGAACCTGCGATCGCTAAGTCCGTTGAAGTAAAAGAGGCTCCGAAAGAAACTCCCAAACCTTCAGGCAAAATCGAGCAATTTGTGATTGACTATGTTTCCCAATTGTCTACAAACTCTAGTTTGTTAGCAGTAGTCAATGATCGCGATACGGTTAGAGATTTACTAGCTCAAGGGGCAAACACTTTAAAAGTTGATCCCTCGGATATTCTTAATACCCTGCTGCAAATGGCAGAAGGCTCCTCAACATGACCACTGTTCTCCATGCCAATGCACGTCAGTTTGTTAGTACTGACTTCACGAAGCAAATAGTCCGTAGGGCACTTCGCTATTTACAATCAGGCTTTGCGATCCATTTGCGTGGGCCTGCGGGTACTGGCAAAACCACTTTAGCGATGCATCTTGCTGGGTTAGTCGGGCGACCAATGGTGTTGATTTATGGTGACGAAGATCTGCGATCGTCACAATTGATTGGTTCTAACTCTGGTTATACGCGCAAAAAAGTTGTTGATAACTATATACATTCAGTTTTAAAGGTTGAAGATGACCTTCGCCAAAGCTGGACTGATTCACGCCTTACATTGGCTGCGAAAGAAGGGTTTACGCTGATTTATGATGAGTTCAACCGATCGCGTCCTGAAGTAAATAATGTTTTGCTTAGTGCTCTCGAAGAAAAGCTGATTGTGCTACCGCCAGATAGCTCACAAACAGAATATGTGCGCGTACATCCTATGTTTCGGGCGATCTTTACATCTAATCCTGATGAATATGCAGGAGTACATGCTACTCAAGATGCACTACTTGATCGGATGATCACAATTAACATTGGCGAAGCCGATGTAGAAACCGAAAAGCAAATTTTGGTAAATCGAGTTGGGCTAGAGCGTACTGAGGCTCTAAAACTCATCAATTTGATCCGTGGATTCCGCCGTCAAGTGCAATCTAGTAAAGCTTCTAGCTTAAGAGCTTGTCTTCTGATTGGTAAAATTTGTCATGAGCATGAGATTCCCGTCTCTGGCAAAGATGATGATTTTCGGGATCTTTGCTTTGATGTGCTTATTTCTCGCTATGGTGATGGAAAGCCTGAGTCAGAACTTGGACTCGCTAAATTATTGGATCAGATACCTTAATGTCTCAAGCGCTTAGACCTCAAGCAATAAAAACCAGCACAACTGGCTCTTCCCTTGCAGATATTCTCGAAAGAGTTTTGGACAAGGGAATTGTCATTGCAGGTGATATCACGGTTTCCGTAGGTAGTGTGGAGTTACTGAGCATCAGAATTCGCTTGCTAGTTGCGTCTGTGGATAAAGCCAAGGAAATTGGAATTAACTGGTGGGAGTCCGATCCCTATTTGTCATCGAGGACTCAAGAGTTACTTGCTTCTAATCAGCAGTTACTGGAGCGTGTAAATCTTTTAGAAAGAGAACTAGCTGCGACAAAGCAACTAACCGAGAATTAACTAGTGAGAGCGCTACGCGCTTCCACTAGCTCTTAAAAGCCGCAAAAAATGTATCGCCACGAAGCTGGCGATACATTTTTTTGCGGCTTTAATTATGCTGAGTTACATATGCAAATTTTTTGAGACTGATAATGGCGATCGCTAAAGCTAATAAGCTTAATAGTGCTCCATTCATTGCTGAGATTTCGCCTTGAGTTACGACTAATGCGGCAAACATGGCAGTCGCCATGCCATTACCACCAAAATATAAGCCTGTCCCAAATCCTGCTTGATTAGGTGGAACCATTGCTAAAGCTAGGGGAATAGTATTTGTCAAAACTAAGCCTAGAGCCATAGCCGCGATCGCACTAATTAATATCAAATAAACGCCATTTTGGCTTAACACTGTCAATGTGAGACAAACTGCGATCGACGCTAAACCTAATCCCATGCCAAAGGTTACTTTTTGTCTGGGAAATAGCGATCGCAAAGGTAATGTCGTGACCCCTGCAATTAATAGGATTCCTGACTGGATATATTCAACTGAGAGACTGCCTAATTCTTGGGAAAGATGCCGAGGGAGAATATGAAGCAGCAAATTAATTTCTAAGCCAGATCCTAAGCCTACGAAAAATGGCAAAGCGTACTTGACTACTGATTTTGCGGTTAATTTTGTGGCTGAGACTTCGGGGCTCGTTGCTGTGACTAGATGGCGTGGCATCGAGACCCATAATAGTACTGAACCAATTAATAAGGCGATCGCTCCCAAGATAAAAGTCATGGATGCGCCAATCTGTTTAAGTATTAAGCCTAATATTGGGCTAGTAGCGCTAGTGATTGCTAAGACCAGAGCCAAAATTGCATTTGCTTGAGGTAACTGATTAGTTGGCGCAAAGCCTTGGAGTAAAGCGATCGCTGGCCCTCGAAAAATAATCATCGCAATTACCCACATTGTCATCATCACTGGGACAATCCAGCGCATTCCCTCTGATAGCTGCGTTTCGACCAGCCACGAAGCAATCACAAAAATTAGTCCTGCAAGAGTCACGCCCACGACTACCTGTGGCAAGCGGCTACCGAATCGACCAAGAATGCGATCAGAAAACCAACCGACAATCGGCTCCACGATCGCGCCGAGTAGCCCCTGAAAAATCCCTAGCCATATTGCTAAATCAACAAACCCAATCCGCGCCAAAATTCTTGGCTGGTAAAATCCATAAGCGATCCAACTAAAGGTAATCGCAGCTAATAATGCTGCCAATCCCCAAACCTGTTGCCACATAATTTTCGTAGGGGCATTTGGGAAAGAATTAGTTTGAACATTAGTCACGACATTCATTGCTTTATAAAGAGCGAAGAAAAAACAATATGCAAAAAGCCTTGCAAAGCAAGGCTTTTTGCATATTAATTAGACCTTGAGAATCCAAGCATCGCGGGTGTCTTTGCTGACAAAAGCAGCAGGAACCACATTCAGAGCAACGCCCAAGGATTGGAATGCAGCCCGAATTACGGTGGCATGGGAAGCCTCAGTGGAACCAATACTTGCCCCTGCGGTAATCAGCTCAGGGCTTTTGAGAGTGGCGACCTCACGTCCATAGGCGATCGCAGCATCTACCTCTAACGCAAGGGCAAGCTTCGCAATATTCACATCTGATTCGAGATTGCCTTCTCCCTTTTCGATATAAGGTGTGACCGTCTTTAGATACTCAGCCTTCGCCATTACAGGGCTACCACCGAGTTTCTTTACTACCGCAGTCAGCAAGTCACGATGCGCTTTGTGATCAGCTTGGTTGGCTAAGGCGATCGCTAATACGGCTTTACCAACATTGCTTCCAGTGAGTTTACCTGCCGCAAACCCATAAGCCCAGATTGCTTGATGCTCATAGAACAAAGCGTTATTAAGAACCTTGATGTCATTCATAACATCGTTTTTCTTGGGCATTGCCATGACTTCAGGGACAACTGCGACACTTGCAATTCCCATAGCCCCAAATAAGCCTGCTTTGATTAATTCGCGGCGCGAAGCGGAACGAGAAAATCTTTCTGTTCTAGACATGGTTTTTACCAGATGATATATAGTTAAAAATCAGTTGTGGCTAGTCAGCGATCGCAAATACAAATGATCTTAGAGATTATTGAAATCGCTGATTCAAATAGAAATACGAAGAGGATCTGATTTTGGATTCATGCGATCGCAAATTTCTTAAAATTGACAGTGACAGCAAGGTTGACGAAATTTCACTAATTAGCCGAATTGCTGAAATGGATCAAACTGCCCTGTCGTTGCTGTACGATCGCTACTCCAGAGTGATTTATACAATCGCCTATAAAATTCTTAATTCGTCAGAAGAATCCGAAGAGATCGTTTTAGACGTATTTACTCAAGTATGGAGAATTGCTAAAAATTACAATTTCCAAAAAGGTAGAGTAGATACATGGCTGTTTATGCTCACCCGCAGTCGCGCCTTAGATCGCTTACGCAGTCATACAAGGTTTGGCAAAGCTGTTGCTGCTTCAGAAGATCTGTTAAAGATGCATTCGTATGTTGATAGTCCAGAAGCAGATGTCCTAATGCAAGAGCGAAGTTCTTATATTAAGGCTTGTCTTGCTGAACTTCCTAACGAGCAACGTTTAGCTTTAGAACTTGCCTATTTCGGTGGACTTAGCCATAGTGAAATTGCTGCCAAAACAGGGCTTTCCCTTGGCACTGTCAAAACTCGCATTCGGCTTGGATTAAAAAAATTACGGGAAGCGATCGGCGATGAGTGGTTTAGTTTTTAGGGAATGCTAGTAACATCCATCAAAAAAATAAAAAGCCAAAGTTAAATTAATAGAAGCGACGGGCTAAAAGCCAAAAGCTAAAAAATCAGGATCTAAACTGCATGAACCAAGAAGAAATTAATAATCTATTAGCATTAACAGCCATCACAGCGATCGCTCCTGAAGAGAGCCAATCCGTAGAAGAAATGGCAGGTTCCTCTCCAGAAATAGAGAAAGAATTACGATCGCTACGCGAGACTGCTGCCACTCTTGCCTATACTGAAACACCTTTAGATGTTCCTGCTCGTCTCAAACAGAGACTCTTTAACCGCATTCAACAGGAAACAGAAGTTGTGGATTTTGTCGCTTTGCGATCGGGCGAGCTAAAGTGGAAGCCTCATCCTGTGAAAGGACTGATGATGGCAGTGTTGCAAATTAATCAAGAACGAAGAGAGATATCAGCATTAATTCGCGCTGAGGTGACTGTTGATTATCCATCTCATCAACATGCTACGGGGGAAGAAATTTTTATGCTTGAAGGTGAGTTAATCGATCGCGGGGTTACTTATAAAGCAGGGGACTATCTCTACTCCAAGGCTGGATCTGTTCATACACCCATTGCGATCGCAGGCTGTATGTTTTTTGTAAAAACATCTCTAGATGACAAGTTTCTATAAAAGCCAATAAACCAAGAACTCAAGTTCTTGGCTAAAAGCTCAAGTCCACTGAAGTGGACTACAGAATACTCTTAGCCCGCTTTTTGGGGGTGAGCTTTTAGTCCGCGCTTGAGTGTAGGGCTGTTTGATTGCAAGAGCCTCATTGTGATTTGCGTAATTCTTTAAGTTGATCGTCAATGCGTCGCAAAACACCATTGATAAATCTATATCCGTCTTCACTGCTGTAACGTTTGGCTAATTCAACCGCCTCATCGATCGCAACTTTGCTAGCCACACTCATAAACATCATCTCCGCCGTGGCAATCCGCAAAATATCTTTATCTACTTGAGCAAGGCGATCGATTTGCCAATTAACTAAAGCGCTGCTAATCATCTCATCGATTTCAGTGCGCTTACCGTTGACAGTTTTAAGGATATCGATCGCATAGTTACGCACCTCAGCACGTTGAGCCAACACCAACGTAACAGGATATTCTAAAGCTGCACCAATATTGTTAATCGCGTTTTTTGTTAATTCGATCGCTTCGCGCACCATGCCCTCGACAGCTTGGATATCTTGCCGAATGTCACCAGTGCGAGTTTCGCTAGAAGATACACGCTCTTGACCGCGTTGCAACTCAGCGCTAGCAGTTTGCAATAATTCTTTGGTCTCATCGTGCAGCGATCGCACAACTGCCGTCACAATGTCATCTAGGGTTTTCGTTTCTAGCTTTTGAGGTTGACTGGGTAATTGGTTGATACTAAAGAGTGCGAGTTCGCGGGCGATGTGACGAGGTTGCATAGGAGGAGATAAAATTAAGCCAATTGAACATCGTATCATTCTCTTTGCACAATCATTAAATAAGTAAAGTGTGGCGCAAAGCTCAACACCTTACCCATCAACAACAACCAACTAATTTTTAGAAAAATGACTCAGACTTTTACAGCCACACTTCATCATCAAGGACAAACATTTACGGTGTCTGTCCCTGAAAATCAATCGATCCTTGATGCTGCGATCGAGCAAGGGCTAGATTTGCCATGTTCTTGCTATGCAGGTGTATGTACGACTTGTGCAGCTCAAATTGTCAAAGGTGAAGTAGATCAAAGCCAAGGTATGGGCATTGGCGGCATGGGTGAAGAGCTAGATGCTAAAGGCTATATTCTCCTATGTGTATCGCATCCTAAGTCCGATGTCGAAATCTACACCGACAAAGAACAGGACGTATACTCGATTCGATTTGGATCTAGCGCCTAAAATTTTTCAAGCAAGAGTGCGCATAGCGCACTCTTGCTTCAGCGAATCGATTAGCAATATCTTGTTTTGCTTGTTCTCGAAAATCGATGAGGTAATTGCCACATGTCAGTAAACACTCGCACACAACTCCATCAACAAATTGACAGTTTGCCAGATCACATCATCGAACAAATCGCTAAATTTACTCAAAGATTGACGAGTAAGCAAGAAATTTCAGAATATAGTGATTGGGAAAGTGGTCAATGGCAGGAGTTTTCACTTGCCCAATTTTTTAGTGAAGATGACGAAATCGAGTACTTCTTAGAAGATGCTAAGGAAGTCTATAAATCATGAAATCGGGAGATATTGTTCTAGTTCGGTTTCCTCAAGCTGAATCATCGGTTATTAGCGCTCGTCTTGGGAATATTTCACTGGATAGATTGAAACGTATCACAGTTAGGTTGATTGATTGGCTAAACACATAGCAATAGCACAATGGTAAATTCACCTAAGAAAAAAGCGGCGCTTTGCGCCGCTTTTTTCTTAGGTGAGGCTGGCAATAAAGAGGCTGCCTATACATGCCATACTGACCCCCCACATTGGCGATCGCAACCAAGGTAAATCGAGAATATAAAACAAGCTAAATAAAAATCTTGCTGCTAAAAAGACTAGTACATAAAGAGAAGTTTTATCGGAAGCAACATTGCTAACATAGGCTGTAAGTGCCGCTGCTGCAAAGAGTGCAAATACTTCAAAAGAATTTTGATGCGCCCATGTTGCCCGTTTTGCATAGTCAGGCAAGCGATCGAACATCGCTCTTGGCGAATTCATGTCGTAGCCAATACTCACCCGCCCAAATGCGACAAATATATATGGAAAATATATAAGCCCTGCTGCGATCGCAATACCATAAAGCAATATCTGTGAAGGAGAAAAAGTCAAATTCATTGTGCGTTTGATCAACCAATCTAAAACCTTTTCTATTTTAGAGCTATAGCAATGCAAGATCCCAAAAGATAAGTGATAGCGCTTTGCGCTATCACTTATCTTTTGGGATATAAGCTAAAGCTTATGATATAAAACAGCTAGGAAATAAAGGCTTTGCAAGGAGTATTCCATGATTGTTACAGAGCGATCGCTGTTGGCTAGTCTTCAAGCTTATGTAAATCGCTTTGAAACACCTAATTCTCGCGAAGATCTCCTTGCGATCGCGAGTTCGATTTTGACATTTCAGCAAAAACAAGCAAGCATTGCGATCGCGCCCAATCAAGCTGAAGCTTTAATCCAGCAGGTTGTCGATCAGTTCAAAGCAGAAACTGGATCTTCTGTTATTGCAGCAAATACTGATACATTGGTTCAAGAAGTAAATCAATGGCGGCAGTCATTAGAAAATCAGGTTCTCAATACGCTCAATGGCTACGCTCAGAAGGTACAGCCAGAGAAATTGTTGAATTTATTGCCAGATACGATTTTATCTATTCTCCCTTTAGTGGAGAGCGCTCAACTGCGCAAAGCAGAAGCTGAGTCTTTAATTCAGCAGGTAAAATCAAAATTTAATTTGACTAATGCGTTAGCGCAGGTCATTGATCCCAAATCTCTGGCGAATGCAGAAAAATTAGTGCAATTATTAAAGTTTGAGAACCTAGAGAAGTTATTACAAGATTCGCTTTTGGGAAATCAGGACTTAATCAATCACACCCTTGAGAATGTAACCGAATCTCTGGTAGAAAATGAACTCGCTAAAATCCTCGGCAGTGATGCAGTAAATCTAGATATCGACGTTGATGCTCAACAGTTAATGATCAAACAGGTAACGCTCAAGCTCAATATGATGCAGTCTTCTGCTCCACCTTCAAAAAGCAATGAGGAAATCTCTGCGCAAATAGATGATGAAATCGAGCGTTTTAAATCCTCTCGACCACTTCCAGTCCGTCTGTTTTAGCTGAATAATTATATGTGCGCGGCAAAGCCGCGCACATATAATTATTCAAAGAGAGTATTTACAATCTATGACTCAAGTTCAATTTACGATTCGCCATGCGACAATTGCTGATACTGATGCCGTTTTTTCGTTGATTTTGGCACTTGCCGACTATGAAAATCTCACAAATAAAGTTACAGGCAATATTGAATCCCTACAAGAAGATTTGTTTGGCGCAAAGCCTTGTATCGAAGCGATCGTCGCAGAGATAGAACCGAATCAACAAATTGTTGGATTTGCGCTATTTTTTACGAGCTATTCCACCTTCTTAACTCGGCGTGGCATCTATTTAGAAGATCTGTTTGTACTATCGGAATATCGCGGTATGGGTATTGGCAAAGCCCTAATCACCAATCTTGCTCAAATTGCTGTATCGCGAGAATATGGACGTTTTGAATGGTCGGTTTTAGATTGGAATGAACCTGCGATCGCATTTTATACTCGTATTGGTGCAGAAATCCTTCCAGATTGGCGAATCTGTCGAGTTAATGGTGACGCATTAGAAAGACTGGCTAACCAGTAAAGGCGGCGCGAAGCGCCGCCTTTATTTAACAATCACGATTTGAGGTTAATCCGTTTGATAAAACTGTCTTACAGAGCTTTGCATTAACTAACTGTGCATCTGAAATATTTGCACTAGTGAGATCCGCTTCAGTAAGGTCTGCTTTATCTAAGATAGCGTTGGTAAAGTTGGCTAGCAACATCTTGGTGCGTTTAAAGTTGACATGGCTGAGATTTGCGCCAGTAAGATTGGCTCGGCTCAGATTTGAGAAACTAATACTCGCACCAACTAAGTTAGCCCGACTCAGGTCTGAGGCTAGTAAATAGGTATAGTCTAAGTTGCTAACTGGAAGGTAGGCTCCTGTCAAATCACAGACTTGACAGCTTTTTGTGGTTTGCAATTGGACAATTTGGCTAGGATTTGCTGCCCAAACTGGTAAAGGAAACAAAAATAATATAAGTAGCACGATCGCTAAAAAAATACGGTATTTCATAGTTCAGGATTTTTTACCTATTGAAAAATGATCTGAGTTTGATTAAAGCGTCAAGCACTAAAACTAATCAATGGTCACAATCACAGGTGTGTGATCGCTAGGTTGAGTGAGCTTCCGAGGTTCGGGATCAATCACACAGGCTGTAGCTCTCTCGTAGAGTGCATCTGTGAGAAAATGATAATCAATCCGCCAACCACGATTGCGTTGAAAACCTCCAGAACGATAGTCCCACCAACTATAGTACCCGCCGTCAGATTCAAACTTCCGAAATATATCTTTAAACCCAAGATTTAAGACTTCGGCGAGAGCTTCGCGCTCGATATCGGTTGACATTACTTTGTTTTCGCGACCCTTGGGATCGTAAATATCCAAGTCTGCGATCGCGACATTAAAGTCCCCACAAATCAACACATTGGCATTTTTAGCTAATAATGCTTGCAAATATGCTTTTAATAATTTCAGCCAGCGCAACTTGTATTCATATTTCTCGCTGCCTACTTCTGAGCCATTTGGCACATACATATTCACGATTTGGGTATCGCCAAATCTACAGGTAATCAAGCGTTTTTGGTCATCTAAGCTAGGTTCTGAGATTTCGCCTAATACTGAGGCAAACCCTGTTTGAATATCCTCAACAGGCGATCGCGCAATAATTGCTACGCCGTTATAGGATTTCTGACCATAGATGTGAGTCTGATAGCCTAAATCTGTAAATGGTGTATGGGGAAAGTCAGCATCTACTACTTTTGTTTCTTGTAAACACAACAGATCGACTTCAGGATTTGCTTGTAGCCAATCACAAACATGGGTAATCCTTGTACGAACTGAGTTTACATTCCAAGTTGCGATTTTCATTAAATCAGTATTTCAAAAATGAGTAAGATAGTCGGCGCTTTGCGCCATCCATACTATCATTTTCGGCATATTTTGCTGTGAAAAGCTTAAGGTCTAAAACGCTCCCAGTGAGTGTTTTTTAATTCACAGAAGTGTGCCGACACTTTTGTGAATTGGTATAACCTCTTGCATATGGCACAATGTGAAAAGCCGAATTAGATTTAGTACACTTTGAGTTTGTCCAGCATGATTTCCCACAATAATATTGCTCAATTAATTAGCGCTGCTTTGCCTAACGCCAAAGTTCAAGTTGAAGATCCTAATCAGGATGGACAACACTTTTCTGCGATCGTTGTTGCGGAGCAGTTTGAAGGCTTATCGATGATTAAGCAACACAAATTGGTGTATGGTGCAATTCAGGAGCATCTCGATACTGGGGCAATCCATGCATTGCAACTAAAAACTTACAGCCTTTCTCAATGGCAAAGTATGCAGGTTCAAGTTCTCTAGAAAAAAGCAGTTTGTATTTTGCCGTATGTAGCAATTTAAGAAATAAAGCCTAAAAGAGTAATGGCGGCGCTCTGCACCGCCATTACTCTTTTAGGCTGGCAAAATATCTGGTTTGAGTTTGCAATTTTTATCAAACTCCATAATTCAACAAGTCTGTGACATTTCCTGATTTAGGCTATAAAGTTGTATCTTTTGGTAATTCAGCAAATTTATCTGTAAAAATATCTACTTCTATATTGGGATCATTGCGCAGGTTTAACGATCGCTTTACGCGCCCTAGATACAGCGGCTTAGATACGCCTTCCCGAATATGAACAACTGTGCGGGCATAAATAGTCAACTGCGATTCGCCTTGAGCATTACGACCAGACGAAAATAGGTTGCTACTAGCTTGTTTTAAAGTTGCCTCAAGTTGTTCAGGAGTAATTGTCGGAGCGACAGCGATCGTGGCATTTGGACCAAAGCGATCGTAAACAAGCTTAAATGGGACAGAGCCTTCAATGGATGAGCGCGTAATTGGCTCAAAGCTAAGAGAGAAAAGCCCGACAACCAAAACAACCGAAAACAGGGTTGCGCCCACCATCCGATAGCGCCAACTCCACTTAAATGTTATGGCTAGCCCTGTAATTAAGGCACAGACCAATACAAATATGCCCATTGCTTGTGCGAGTTGACCAAATAAAGCAGGCGTTAGCGACATAAATTAATTTATTGTGAATTTTTAAATAACTACTGAGATCATTTTATAGTGACTTGCACTACAAACCAAATAAAGCCTACAAAGTAAAGGTCACCTTTACTTTGTAGGCTTTATTTGATTTGTAAAAAAATTGTAGAAAGTTAGGAGGCTTCAATCTGCATCAGCTATATTTACCTTATCTTTCAGAAAAGAGCTGGCATTTTCATGAACTCACGAAACAAGAATTATGGTAAGAAGATAATGTTGCTATTAGCAATTATCTTAGTGACATTATCGCTATTATCAATACCTGTTTTGGCGGGAGAAGACGCTCCTCATTGGCGTTACGGGGGAGTAGAAAATCCAACTCAATGGGGTAACCTCAGTAAAGATTTTGTACTGTGTGAGTCAGGTCGCGATCAATCTCCCATCAAAATCAAAAATGCTGTAGAAAGCACTCCTTCAAAAATCAGCTTTGACTATAAAGCTTCTCCCTTAGTGGTTATCAATAATGGTCACACGATTCAGGTGAACTATGCTGAAGGTAGCACTGTTACTATTGATGGAGAGAAGTATGCACTTGTTCAGTTCCATTTTCATACACCAAGTGAACATGAAATCAATGACAAGGCTGCTGCAATGGAATTACATTTAGTGCATCGCAATGAAGCTGGGAAACATGCCGTAGTAGGAGTTATGCTCACTAAAGGTAAGGAAAATTCTTTGATTGAAGAAGTCTGGAAGAATATTCCTGCTACTGGCGAAACCAATACAGTTAGTAATAGCACGATCAATGCTGCGAAGCTCTTGCCAAGTAGTAAAGCTTACTATAGTTATTCTGGTTCTCTAACCACTCCACCATGTAGCGAAGGAGTTAAATGGAATGTTTTTGTGGAGCCTGTGACTATCTCTGAAGAGCAAATCGAAGCTTTTGAAAAGCTTTATCAAGTTGATGCCCGTCCAATCCAACCTATCAATGGTAGATCTGTGCAATTACACCGTTAACATCGTTAGTTCAAAAAGCAGAAGAAGTTGCCCATCGGGCAACTTCTTCTGCTTTTTGGGCTAGGATCGTACTGACATTTGATTATTTTTAAGGCTCTAAATCAATGAACGCAAATCAATGGCAATGGCGAGACGGCGTACTAACTTGCGACTTACTGGCTGACTGGCAACATGGATTTTTTACGCGATCGCACGCTCCTAAATCACCGACTGAATTGCATAATCATCTCCTAGCATCGGGTAAAGCCTATCGCGCCAAGCAAGTACATGGAAATCGCTTAATTCATGCCGATGAAATCGAAGTTAATCCAAATGCGAACTTACCTGAAGCGGATGGAGTTTGGGCAACGCGCAACGGGAATAATCGGTCAGTATGGGTTTGTACTGCTGACTGTGTGCCTGTGTTAATTGGCGATCGCAAGTTAGGTTCAGTGGCGGCTGTCCATGCTGGTTGGCGAGGGACGGCTGCGGGGATTGTGACAAAAGCGATCGCGACATTATGCGATCAGGGCAGTGAGTTAAAAGATTTACGAGTGGCGCTTGGACCTGCGATTTCGGGCAGTGTTTATCAAGTATCGCAAGATGTGGCACAACAGGTGACAGCAACGATTAATCAATCGGTTGGGTTGCAGCCTGATGAGCATCCTGAACGAGTTAAACTTGATTTGCGTCAAGTGCAATTACAACAGCTTCAAGAGTTAGGGATGCCATTAGTAAATGTAGCGATCGCACCCTACTGCACGCTACAACATGAGGAAATATTCTTTTCCTATCGACGTTATTTTCTGAACAATCCTAATCCACATCCCAGAGCGCCACAAGTGCAATGGTCAGGAATTGCGATCGCTTAAATCATCAGTATCATGATTTTCAGGTTTTCCATCTAATAGCGCCTCAAGGTCAGCAAACTCATCAATCTCAGGGTTTGGCTTTGAGATGTTTTCTGGAGTTTGCTCAATAGCAGCTTTGTTAGACTTGCCTGCAATATTCAGCTCTTCTATTCTTGCTAAAAACTTATCAACCAGAAGTTCTTGAACCAAATATTCAGGATCTTGAGGTGAGTTCTCATTAATAGAAATTTCCTCAGTAATGTTGGCAGGATCTTGAGTTTCTAGATCTGGGAGGTTTTCATTAAAAGCTTCCACACTTTCTTTGGAAATCGCGAGAGCTTCTATAGCGGGATCAAAAACTATTGATGGATCAATTACTTCAGGGGCTTCTTCATTTAAAGCTTCTTCATTTAAAGCTTCTTCGTCATTGTCTTCTAGATATTCTTTCAGAATATTCTCGACATAAGCATTAAAAGCAATAAGCTCATCTAGTTCATCGTCAAAATCTTGAGTTCTGATTTCTGTTTCTTCTAAATCTTGCTCAATGGGTGTAGCGATCGCCTCAAGTTTAGGCTCTTCATCAAGTTCTTGATTTATCTCTGGCTCTGAGGTGGGATCAGTAAATGCCAAATCCGACTCAATTTCGATTATGGGATCAGCGATCTCAACTTGCATCACATCTGGCTCTGTTGCTTTTAGAGACTCAGTATCTATAGGATCTGAGCTTGAGAAAACATTGTGATCACGTTTTATAGATTTACCAAACCCTTGTCTCTTTTGTGCTCCTCCTGTCTTACGAGACTTTTTCAAAAAGTCAAAATTCCTCTTGTCATTACTTTTTATCGCTGTATTTAAAGACTCATCAATGTCAGAATCTTCAGTAGTCTCAGGAGATTCTAATTCTTCAGAATCTTCAGTCAATTGATCTTCTACAACATCGGCAGAAAGTTCTAAGTTCCCTTCAGCTAGTTCATTCTCTTCAATTTGTGACTCTAGACTATCATCTGGAATTTCTAAAAATGTCAACTCAGGATCTTTAGGTGTTTCAAAAGCCTCTGGTTCATCAGCTTCCTTCGCAATCTCTTCATCCAGATCTAGATTAGACACATCTTCAGTAGAGCCTAAATTTTCTTCAATATCAGACTGCTCATCTTCGACAAGTTCAAACGGATTTAATTCTTCATTTTCTTGAAAAATTTCTTGATTTAAAATTACCTCGATCTTAGATTCTTCAAAAAATTGCTCAATTTCAGGCTCAGAAGTTGCCTCTATTACTGATTCCTCAGAAACAATCTTACTGATCTGTAGTTCTTCATGTTCATCAACAAACTGTTCATCAAGGATAACATCAGCTAATTCTAAGACCGTCGCGTTATAAGATGTTGCAGATTCATCAATCTCACGTTCTGAGGTGAGATCTATAATATTCCCAAAAAAATCAACATTTGTTTCCTCAACAATCTCAATAGGTTCTAATTCCTCAGTCTGAGAAGCTTCGATATCTATACTTGGTTCGGTCTGAATTTCTTCGATAAACTGTTCAGAATCAGTTTCAGAAATCGTTTCATTTATAGATTCTTCAGCAACGATCTCACTAACCTCTAATTCTTCAACTTCTTCAACAAAATCATTGCCTAGACTAATATCAGTAACCTCTGTATTAGTCTCAGGTTCAAGCTCTGGCTCTAAAGAAGTATCTGTAATATCTAAAGCATCAATTTCTGGAGCAGCAAGAAATTCAATCGGCTCTAATTCTTCGGGCTCTTGAATGATCTCTTCCTGTGGAATAGTTTCAATCTTGGGTTCTGAAATAATTTCTATAGATTTCAAAGAGTCCAAGGATTCTTCAGCTTCAGAATCTTCAACAAACTCGATCGGATCTGTAATCAGATTTTCTGGGGTATCTGCGATCGCTTCAGGCTCAGACACCATATCTTCAACAAGTGTAATGATTTCTGGGAAAGCCTCAGGCTCTGCCTCAGCAATAAAATTGCTAGGCTCAATTGCTTCAGCATCTGGAGCTTCTTGCGATTCACTTACCTCTGGAGACTGCTCAGCAGATTCGACTTTGATTACATCATCTGATACTTGAGCGATCGCAGCAGTTTCTTCAAAAAACTTTAATATCTGAGGCGATTGCCAACCGATACTTGTAAAGCTATTTTTGATTTTTTCAGGAGCAAAGGGCTTCAATCCGTTTAACTCTGACTCCGCTGTTAACTTAATCCGCAAAGCTGAAACCCCAGCTTGCAACAAAATATTACTTAAAAAAAAGAAAATCTCCGCCCATAAGATGCCGAACAAACGCAACCCAGCAGGAAATGGCGCGATCGCCTGAGCTAATGGTGCAGATATATAAATCTTGCAAAAGATCGCGCTCATGGCTATGGCAACAGCGGTAGCAATCCAGCCAGTCACATACCAACCATTACTATGTTGTTTAACGAGAGTCAAAATCTGACGTTCGCGATCGCTTAGGCTCTCACTTGGCTTCGAGACAATCCATAAACTAAATGGCGAGATTGGCTGTTGCCACTGTACCCAAGCCACCAATGCGATCGCAGGAAATCCCAATAGGAAAATCTCAAACCACTCAGGAAAGACAGGATCACCCACCGCTAAGCCAGACATACTCAGCACCAATAACCAAGGCAAGCTTGCTATTAGGGCAATATTTCCCCATACAAATGGATTATTGCTTAAAGATAAATTGCCCTTTGGGGCATTAGGGTTTTGTGATGTCATAGAATTACCCGAAACCAGTGATTAAGCGTGTCCAGAAACCCTCATATATTTGGAGAACTTCAGCATCGAGTTTGGCAATGCGACCGCTTTTAGAAATCATATCCTCCGATGGCTCTAAAGATTTAATTGCCTTAAGGTCATCAGGAATCATTGATATAGCTAATTTATTTGTCGTGCCAAAACTATTTGCATCACTAATTTTGGCAGCAATGTCTGGTCTCATTACATAATTGATCCATGCATGAGCACCTTTTACATTTGAGGCTCCCCTAGGTATGGCAATGGTATCCGTCCAGATCGAGGTCCCACTACTCGGCAAAATATATTTAATGTTTGGATCTTGTCTTGCCAGACTGATGGCATCACCAGAAAATGCCATACATATCATCAAGTCACCTGAAGATAATGAGTCTTTCCATGCGTCAGTGGTAAAATTAGTGATAGCGGGCATTAGTTCCCGTAATTTTTGAAATGCGCTTTCAATTTTTACTGGCTCTTTTGTATTGTAGGAGTTACCAAGAGTATGTAACCCCATCCCCATTACTTCACGCACATCATCGAGAAGGGTAATCAACAATTTACTCTTATGTTCCCATAGGTAATTCCAATCAGTTGGTTCTTCTCCAATAACCGATTTGATCGCCTTGACATTATAGGCAAGTCCAGTTGTCCCCAGACTCACGGGAATGCTAAATACCGCACCACGATCATGGGGCAATTCTAAATATTTGCCAGCAATATTATTAAGATTTGGCAATAATTTTTTATCAAGAGGGGCAAGCAGCTTTTGCTCTCGCATCTGCGCCACCATGTAATCGCTTGGATAAATTATGCTATAGCCTGATCTTCCCCCCGAAGACTCCAATTTTGACAACATTACTTCATTAGAAGCATAAGCATCACCCTCAACTTTAATCCCAGTCTCTTTAGTGAATCCCTCTAAAATTTCTTTATTGTTAACGTAAGTAGCCCAACCATAGATATATAAAGTGCTTTTGTCTTGAGTAACTGGTCGATCTACTTCATCTCCGCCAACCTTTGCTTCTTTGGGACTCTTCTCGAAAATACCACAGGCAGCAAGAGTTGATGCACTAGCCATCGCCGATGTGACATAGGCAGTTTGTCTAAGAAATTTGCGCCGAGAGATATCCATAATAGAAGTTTAGGAGGATTTAGGTTGCAACTGTAGTTTTGGGGAGAGCCACACAATCTTCAGGCATCCATGAAACATAGACCTGACTATCAAAGGGAGGAGTCTTTTCGCCTTGGTGGTTGGAACGTACTAGCATGACTCTTACAGGTGGGACATTCTCGCTAGCATGGATATCCACCACAAACTGCGAGTGATCGCCTAGATATAGGACATTATTAAGAATACCGCGATAGGTATTGTAGGGCTGGTTTGGATATTCGGTGGAGAGCTTGATCTTTTCTGGACGCACACTGACTACAGCCTCAGGAATCGGGAGCCAATGTCTAGGCTTTGCTGCGACGATCGCTAAACCAGTGGACGATCGCAACTCCACAAAAGCCCCATCTTGCTCAATCACCCGACATTCAAACAAGTTTGTTTCGCCCACAAAATCGGCAACAAAGGCTGAAGATGGACGATCGTAAACTTCTGATGGTGTGCCGATCTGCTCGATGCGTCCTTGATTCATCACCGCAATTCTTGAAGAAATCGCCAGAGCCTCACTTTGATCGTGGGTAACCATAATGAAGGAAATACCCAGCTCGTACTGTAAGTTGGACAATTCTACTTGCAGTTCTTTGCGGAGTTTGAAATCAAGTGCTGCTAATGGCTCATCTAGCAAAATCACTTTAGGGCGATTAACAAGGGCACGAGCGAGGGCAACCCGTTGCTGCTGACCACCAGATATTTGACTAGGATAGCGATTGCTCATGTGGTCAAGCCTTACTAGCTTGAGAGCATCCTTCGCCCGTTGCTGAATTTCAGGCTTGGCAACTCCTTTCACTGATAAGCCAAAGGCAACATTATCAAAAATGGTCATATGACCAAAAAGAGCATAGCTTTGAAAAACTGTATTTACAGGTCTCTGATAGGCGGGGATATAGGTCATCGGGTTGCCTTGGATCAGTACTTCGCCTGCTGATGGCTCCTCGAAACCTGCAACCAGTCTTAGTAAGGTCGTTTTGCCACAACCCGATGGGCCCAAGATACTAAAAAGCTCACCTCTCTGCACTTGCAGATCCACACCTTGGACAACGGTATTTGCCCCGAACATTTTAAATACTCGCTGTAGTTCTACATCGGGAACTGTTCCCGTTGTGGTTGTCTGTTTAGCAGTGGTTGACTGTGCCATGTTGTGATGCTCAAACGTCTACTAATCTTTTGAAACCAGAAATTTTAGCTTTTATATAACTGCGCCGCAGTAAAACCAAAATTAGAGTCATTAAGTCTCTCGCATTTTAGCGCGTTGCAGCTGATAAATTAGTTGCAATGTCAGCGCAATTATTACAGAAATTTGCCCAGTGAATGCCAAGATAATATCGGAAAGTTGGATATTTGACACAACTAACCAAGGATATCCAAAAAACAGCCACAAACCAGCATAGCGATCAGGGCTAATCGAGAGGCTCAGCATAATCAAAACTGGTAAAAATATTAACGCAGAAATTATTCCTGTCACCCATGCTGATGGGTTTCTTGTCTTCAGAAATAAAACTAGTTGGGCAATTAGGGCAACTAAAAGTATCGAAATTGTAAAGGAAGCTAACACAATCATTGCTTTGCCGCGCATACTCGAATCAACCCACGAGTTTACCCAAATCAAGATTGGTAGTTGCGTAAAGACAAGATTAAGGACGATCGCGATCGGGGCAGGGCTTTTGTCTGACCAAATTAGATCACGCAGAATATACCTAAAACTCGATGGATGCTCTTCTGTGGTCGATAATGCGCCAAATCTTACCCAGTCCAATAGTGCTTGTCTTTGCGGGGTTAAAGCCGCGATCGCAGTTAAAAACAAGAACAAATTAGCAATGTAAATCATTAGCAACAAAATTAATTGTATTTCTAAAGAGTTTGTAGATTTTGCAGCCGTGAAACTAGACTGCATACAAAATCCCAACATCACGATCTGCAAATATGTAGTTACGACATAGCTTTGACCTTTGCTTACTAAAGTGGCATTGGGATTATGAAAGCGCCTTTCTAAAATGCGCCAGATCGCCAAGCTCAAAATCACTAAGTTCACAATTGTAAAAACATGTGAAGTCCAAACATTGGATGTGATTGATAAATACCACCATTCCGCTTGAATAGGATTGATCCGTCCACCGACCAAGAATTTACTGAACGGACTCCATGTGGTGAAAATATTCCACCACATGAAAGCAGGGGCGAACCAGATAAAGGTAACGAATGAAAATAACAAAGCGCCAGCGGATACCTGTCCACCAAATTTAGCTTGCCAGCCACTCAGTAAAGCTAGTAATAGGGCGGCGCTAAATAATAGAAAGGCAGTCCCAATCATCAATACATAAAAACTGCATAGAAAGGCGATCGGTACACCTGCACCGATCGCCGCCGTCAAGTGATAAGGAATCGATAGTCCCATACAGATGTAAGCCAGCAAAGGCACACCCATAATCTTCCCCATCAGAATATTGATGCTCGATCGCGGACTAATGCGAATAAAGTTGAGAGTGCCTTTATAGTCTTCTAGTGAAAGATCGGCAACTAGACTATAGACACCCGATAAGAATAAAATAAATGGCTCAGTCCAAGTAATAATCCGAAACTGCTCTAACCACCAAACTTGCCAAGAGGCGGCGCAGCCAAACCCACGTAGTTGGGCATAGCAATCTTCATTGGGTATGCGTTGACTGTAAAACAAAAGTAGCAAAATCTGGAATAGCAAAGATAATCCGATCGCTACGATAAGATTACGCAATTTCAGCTTGCCTCGAATCTCCCGCAGTAGTTGTGGATTCCAGTTTCCTATATGATCAAGCCAAGATATTGCTTGTGGGGAATTCGATGGAGAATTATTCATAAGTTATTTTATTGCGATCGCCAGTGGATACACCCAAACCCGTAAAGTTGCGCCCCCGCAGGGGCGCAACTTTACGGGTTTGGATGATTTACAGATTCTCTGAACATCTCAATCAAAGGTTTAGTCAACCAATGTGTACCAATCTTCCATTGCTGCTGGGAAGTTGGCATCCTTAATAAATAGGCCAATCGCCTTATCACATGGGCTGGGAATCCATCAATACTGAACTTACCAAAAATCGAAGCAGTTGCGCCATCAATGCCTAAGCTAATAAACTCGCCGAGGGGAATATAGCTAAAGGGAACCAGTGCTTTTTGATTAAGGCTTGCCCAAATATTCCAAGCACAATACTGGGACTGCTGGAAGGCAACCTGTGCAGTGGCGGGGACAAGACTAGAATTTGAGTCAAAACAACGTGCTAAGTCACCGATCGCAAATAAATCGGCATATCCCTTAACTTGTAAGGTTGGCTCCGTGGCAATCGATCCTTGCCGACCATGCTCAACTGGTAGATTTTGGAGCATTTTGGAGAAGGTGCTACCTACTGTCCATAGTATGATGTCAACGGGTAAGGTGTCACTTCCATCGGTATAGTCAAGAGTAACTTCACCATCATTTACTTGCGAGACTCTGGTATTTAAGTCAGTCCAGACACCACGTTTTGAAAGGGCAAGTTCAGCGATTTTGCGATTTGCATCTGTGGAATTGCTTAAAATCTTGTCATTGCGATCGACTAGGCGGACTCGGCCGCGATCCTTGAGGCGATCGGCGGTTTTGCAAGCAAGTTCTACGCCGCTGCTGCCACCACCTGCGATACAGACTCGAATCTTGTCACGATTGGATGCTTCTAATAGTTCTAATTTGCTATTAAGGCGATAGAAGTCATGCAGATTCCGAAATGGAATTGCATATTCCAAGGCTCCATCGACAAGATTCATCGGCGTTTCACCACCGATCGCTAACACAAGGCGATCGTATGGCAATATAGTCCTTTGTCCAATATTTACTTCTACTTCTTTTGACTCAAGATCGATGTTGGTGATTAGACCTTGGATAAACTGAATGCCAGTACCATCAAGTAATTCAGTAAATGTTGGCGCAATTTCCCATTCTTGCATTTCTCCCGTGACTAGTTCGTAGAGAAATGGCGTAAATAAGAAGCGATCGCTTTTATCAATCAGGATAATTTCAGGCATGACCGCCCAAGGTAGACGCGAGAGATTAAGGGCAGTATACAAACCGCCAAAACCACCGCCAAGGATACAAATTCGTGTCATGTGAAACCCCAATTCATTTTTTCCATCTTATACTAATTCTCAAAATGGCGTTGCTATTTAGGGATTTAAAACCCTTACTGGGTTTGGTTTTTAATTTACAGAAGTGTTGTCACACTTTTGTGAATTGGTATTACAAATCCAAACCCGTACAGTTTCGCCCCGCAGGGGCACAACGCTATTACAGCGCTTTGCGCTCAAACCCGAACCACAAAAAATTTGGCTGTAATCAGTACAAGCGGCAGTGCTTTGCGTTGGCTCTTGATTTTTTGGGCTTTTGTATTAACTTTTGGTTAAAGCTAGGTTATCTATTGTCTGTTGCATACACTTATCGCCATCCGATAAGGTTTAATTGTTACTATTTCTATTTCTATTTCTGGGGGTTGTGTGGTCAAATCTGTGTTGCTGGCTCAGCTATCAGCAGAGCAATCCCTGATGTGGCATAACGCCTTGTCATCACATCATTTAGAAGTGTGGGCTGCTTCTGAATCTGAAGATTTACTTAAAATGCTTGATCAAAAGCTTCAGTCAAAGCAAAGCTTACCGCAACTGATTATTTCTGATATAGGCATCCGATATGGTGGCGGCACTTCACTACTTGCCACTGAACTTTGTAAATGGTGCGCCGATCATGCATCTGAGTTGAAAGTTTTATTGGTTAATCCTCGCCAAACGCAAATCAAAGAAGTAGAGAAACGCTGGGCAATCCGTCGTGGTGCGATCGATTTATTACCAAAGATATCGCTAGAAAATTTAAATTCTGCATTTAGTGTTGCGGCTCAAGCATTAGCGATAGAGGTTAAGCCAGAGGCATTAAACGCTGCGATTAGCAATCTCAAGTTACAACAGTATCAACCAGACAAAGGCGCAGTTAAGGGGAAGAACATCAGACAAACAGCTACTCAAGAATTAGCTCGCAAGATGGCAATGATTCCTTTAATGGTGATGGCAAGTGAGCCTGTAAATGATACTAGCAATGATCTATCACCAAAAAGTACAAAGCGTCAATTAGCTCTAGACTCTACGATTTCTGAATTGAATTTGTCCAATACCAAAGTTGATTTATCCCAAACAGGTGAATTTACTCGTCAGATTTTTAAAGATGATCCCTTGCTGCCTGCAATCATTGTTTTTGAGCAAGACAAATATGTGGGTATGTTGTCTCGTCGCAGGTTCTTAGAATGCCTGAGTCGCCCCTATGCTCTTGAGTTGTTTACCAAAAGACCATTGAGAGTTCTCTATGAGCAAGTTCCTGTAGAAACCTTAGAATTACATGGCAATACCTCGATTGTGATGGCATCTCAGTTAGCTCTGGGACGACCTAACGATGAAATTTATGAGCCTGTGATTGTTCGTCTAGATGCTGATACTTACTCTGTGCTTGATGTTCACGATTTACTACTAGAGCAGTCTCACATTCATGAACTAGCCACCAAGCTACTGCGTGAGCAGACGCAAACGACTATGTTCCAAACTGAGAAAATGGCAAGTCTGGGGCAAATCGTGGCTGAGGTGTCTCACGATATTCGGAATCCTGTATCAGCGATTTATGGCAATACAGAATGTCTCTTAACTTACATTGAAGGGGTGATGAAGATTTTGAGAGCATATGAGAAAGAATATGGAACCTCATCAACAATAATTAGTGAAATCCTTGAAGAAGTTAACTGGGATTTTGTGCGCTCTGATTTGCCGCAAGTTGTGAAGAGCATCCAATCAGGTTCAAGGTATCTGCGCCGACTAGTTGATACTTTGCAATCTCTATCCCATATGGAAGATCATGCGAATCCAGAGGCGATTAGTTTGATTGAGTGTGTGGATAGTAGTTTAACGATTCTCAGTGGCAGGATTAGAAATGTCCAAATTGTCAAAAATTATATCGAATTGCCCAAAATCAATGGCTATAGCGATCGCATAATTCAAGTATTTATGAATCTGATCAGCAATGCTCTTGATGCTCTGGTGGATTTAAAGGCTCATCCAGATTTAATCGAGCAACGTAATCATCTTATTCCTAAAGATGCTCCTCGCACTGAGCATAGTAATGTCCAGACTGATATGGAAATTACATGGCAGCCATTGATAATGATCACATCAGCGATCACAGAAATTGATAATCGCAATTGGGTATCGGTGAAGATTGCGGATAACGGAATGGGAATTCCCAAAGAAATCCAAGACCGTATTTTTGATAATTTCTTTACTACCAAAGGGCAAGGATACGGAACTGGTTTGGGTTTAGCGATTTGCCATCAGATCATCACTCAGCAGCATCAAGGCAAAATTGTATTGCGATCGCCTTATCTAAATAACAATGGCGATGTCACGATTGGAACTGAGTTTGAAGTGTTGTTACCAATAAATTACTTTTAAATGTATTTGGACTTACGCATCTGCCCTGCAATAAATTGCGGGCTAAAAGCTTAAACCTGTTGAAACAGGTTATTTTGAGGTTTTCTTTAGTCAGTTTTAACTGACTTGAGCAAATCAACCAAGAACTTTAGTTCTTGGTTGATTTGCGTAAGTCCTATGTATTTTGAATTTTCGCTGGGTGCATAACTAACCCATTAAGATTTTCTGATTCTCAAAATGGCTTTGCCATTTTGAGAATTGGTGTTAGCCTGTTGAGCAAGCAGAGTGCTAAGCTATAGCTAAAGTCGCGCCTGCTGCCATAAACCTATGTTTACTGAAGTTCAAATCGAGAACTATAAGTCCATCCAAAGTCTCAAGATCGGTTTGGGTCGGGTTAATGTGTTTATTGGTGAAAATGGCTGTGGGAAAAGCAATATTTTAGAAGCGATCGCTTTAGCTGGTGCGGCGGCAGGTAACAAATTAGACAACGAGTTTTTGGCTCCTAGAGGAATTAGGGTTACTGAACCCGAATTTATGCGATCGGCTTTTGAAAAAGAAAATGTGACAAAAGAGGTCAAAATAAATTTAAAAGTGAACCCAGAAATCTCTTTTAACTTTATATTACAACACGATAATCAAGCTTATTCTAGCTGGATCAATACTAGTATACTTAATCCACTCGAAAAATTTGCTGGTTTTTTAAAAGATACAGAATTAAATGATCCTGAAAACAAAATCTTTGCGCGTAAAATCGGCGAAAAAAAAATATTGAATATTTTAGATTCCATAACAAAAATCACAAAAGAATCGATTCAAAATGCAATCAATGAAGAAGCTTGGCAAATTGACAACAATTCGTATGAGTTTGATGAATTATTACATAAGGCTAGGGATCATGTTTTTAATCTAATTATTAATGATGAAAAAAAAGAAATCTCATTAGTCAAAGAGTTTCTAATATACTCGCCAGAGAACTCCTCGTTGCGAACTTTTGAGGAAGAAGGGCAAGTTCAACCTCTAGGAATTAAGGGACAAGGTTTACTTAAACTTTTAAGGATTTTAAGTAGTAGTTCAGATAAAATTAATGAGATCAAAGAAAGACTTGAATTAATTGATTGGTTTGATGATTTTAAAATACATCAAGATTCTGATATAGAGAGAACTATTCAAATTAAAGATCGTTACTTAACTAAAGAATTACCTTACTTTAATCAAAGAAGCTCTAATGAAGGCTTTTTGTTTTTGATGTTTTACTTTGCTTTGTTTATTAGTGATGATACACCAAAGTTTTTTGCGATTGATAACATCGAAAATGCACTTAATCCCAAGTTATGTACAAGGCTAATTCAAGAATTAGTAAAACTAGCAAAAAAGGATAATAAGAAACAAGTTATATTTACAACTCACAATCCTGCTGTCTTAGACGGATTAGATTTAAGTGACGACGACCAAAGGCTTTTTGTTATTTATCGCAACATAGATGGACATACTAAAGCTAAACGAGTTTTTCAACCTGAGCCATTAGATGATGACGATCCTGTACCATTATCTGAAGCATTTATGAATGGTTACATTGGAGGACTGCCTAATAACTTTTAATATGAATAATCCAAAGAATCCATTTGCAGGAATTGCAGAAGGCATAACCGATCAGAAAGTAATTGATAATATCCTAGTGGGATATTTCAATGATCGTGATATTAGTATTAACTGGCTTCAGCCAGCTAGAGTTGGTAAGAATGGAGGACATGGAGAAGTAACTAACTATTGTCGCTCAAGAAAATTTAAAGCTGTATTTGATAGCAATGAATATGTGATTATTCATATAGATACTGATATTTCTCTAGAATTAGGTGTACCTCACAATGATGAAAATGGTCAACCATTTTCACCTGAGCATCTAATTGAAGGGGTTATAGCTAAGTTTAGAGAAAAAATCGGTGAAGATATCTATAACCAGTTTGCTAACAATATTATTTTTGCGATCGCAGTTCACTCGATAGAATGCTGGCTACTTCCTTTACATTCTAAAGAAGCAAAATCAGAAACTACTGGCTGTTTAAGCACTTTAAGTAAAGTCTTTCCTGAAATGAAGAAAGAAAAAGACTATAAGCATTATCAGAAAATCTCAATGGAATATTCTAAAAATGAATCTTTATTAAAACTTTATGCAGAAAATCCTAGCTTGAAAATCTTTATTGAAGAACTTGCAAAGCGAAATATTGAAATTACTGAAGAATCATGATTTAAAGATTGTTATTCAGTCAGTTCATTAACAACAGATCCTGCTTGTGAAAACAGCGAAGAAACTGCATCTACTAACTGTCCAATTGTGGCAATAACAATTTGCCCAAAATCTACAAGGCTTTGCCAAATATCCACCCCAACATAAACCTTTAAGTAAATCGCTACTAATACAAGTGATATAGTTGCGATCGCAAATTTACCGACCAACTTAGCCAAAAGTTCTAAAATTGCCGAAGTTGCCCAGATAGCTGCACCAAGTGCGATCGCCCCAAGGATTAAGCTAAGAGTTTGGTTTGTTTCCATGTAAAAAAATGATCTCCAGTTTAGACAAGTATAGCGTTCTTGAATTTATCTTAAACGTAAGAATTCAGGCAAGAATAGGGATGAGAGAGATGGAAGAAGGATCAATTAAAGCTTGACGGAAAAAATCAATGACAGATTTACCTTGAACTTTACAAGTTTGAATAACCGTCAATAAAGCGGCGGTATTGCGTAAACCATCCATAGAACGGGAGCCACCACAAACTTTGCGTTTGGTAACAGCAAGTCTGAGATTACGCTCGGCACGATTATTGTCAGGAGGGACATGAGGGTTTTCAAGGAAATACCACCATTGAGCCGATTTCTTCTTGAGGGACTTTAATAAATTACCTGCGGCATAGCCAACTTTGGGCATCCAATCCGAGATAGCTTGGCTGACTCGTTTTTTAAAATCAATCGCCCAATTAAAATATGGTCGAGTATCACGATTTTTTTGCCAAGTCGCATGATGTTCAAAGGCTTCATCAATCAACCTAATGAATATATGCCCAATTTCTTGTTGAGATTTAAGGGTTAATTTAAGTAGTGCTTTAAAGTGTCGTCTTAGGTGAGCCAGACATTTCTGTTGTCGCTCAACGGCGTAACCGTTGTACACACTATAGTCGTCACTACACAATACGCCATCATAGCTTTCTCCCAACACTGACTCTAGTTCGGCACGACTACGAGTATCTGCACCACGATATAGCGCATAACCTTCACCACTGAATGACCATAGCCATTCTTTTACGCCTTTGACGAGCCACGGTGTTTCATCGACTTGAACTTGGGGTTGGTCTTTAATCCAATCTGCTAGTTCTTCCACTTTTGCTTCAATACTGTCTGCTACTCGCTCATTGGTGGCGGCGATGGTTCCTAGTCCGATTTCGCCTAGTCCCATCTCTTTTAGCCATTCTTGCTGTTTTTTATAACTCATATGTCCATAATTCCCTAACCATACCAACATCCCTTGTAGGCTTGCTTCTAGGTCTTGTTCGCCAATCACATCTTTAGGTGATTCTCCCCACACCACTGCGCCACAGTGCTTACATTGACATTCCTGTTGCTGATATTCAACGATTTCAATTGGTTGTTCTACCAATCTTGCTGTTTGTCTGATGCTGACTCCTATCTCTGTCCATGCTTGTCCTCCGCAATTTGGACAGCCTTCGGGCGAGAGCGTCTCAAAGCGATCTACTCGATTAAATCCTTTTCTCGTTTTTCCTTTATGTCCGAATTGTCCTCCTACTTTTTTCTTACCCTCCTCTTCTGCTATTTCTTCGACTTTTTTCTCTGACCGTTTTAATAGGTCACTTGATGGCGGTTTTGATGAGTCTTTGCTACTCCTGTTGTTGACTGCTTTTAGGTTCTCTATTTCTTCATATATTTGCTATGCCCATTCTTGTTGGCGCACGATTACTTCTACCAGTTCTCCTACTGGCATATTTTCTAGTGCTTCTCGTTCATATTGCGGTGGTTCTTTCATCCCTTTACTTTAACCACTTTGACTCTTTTGTCAATTTCTTACCTGATTCTTTACTCTTAAACATAGGCAAAAAAGCCGTATCTAAAGAAACATAGAAAATAAATAAACTGTTCTGTTCCCATGTAAAAATTTGTATAGATATTGAATCTTTGTTCAGTATAAATAGAATTGCATTCCAGCTATGTCGATATAATTATGTCGCTGAAATTGGCGAGACATAACAAGTGTGAGGTAAAAATTATGCAAATTTTCTGGACAATCAATCAAATCCCAGAGTTACAAGGTCTATCACCAGAACAGACAAAAGAGGCATGGCAATTTTGCTACAAAAAATATGCTTTCAAACATTGGCAAAGTTGGGTAAGTCTATTTGCGTTAGGAATTCTGGCTGCTGCGGGTTCAAAATTTGGAATAATTGGTGCAGCAATTGGTGGTGGTCTAGGAGGTGGGATTTTTGGTCTCACCGCCACAAATGTACTTCGCCCACATTTACAAGATTATGTAAGTGCTCACTTCAAAAGTACTAGCTCTTCAACAGACTCATCTTCTGATAATCCATCAAATCCCGATCAATCAAGCAATGATTTCTAGTTCGCTTTTCAGGCAGAAGTTTGTTTCCTCGCCTTCGGCGAGGAAACAAACCCACTAGTAACATCGCAAAGTTTCACCCAGAGAAAGAGAAGAAACCGCAATGCGCTTTCTTCTCTTTAATAATTACTAGCCGTTTTGCGGTGGTGAATTGCCGTTAAGCCATTAGATTGCAATAGCTTGCCATTCTCCACGATCGCATAGACAATCCAGTGATCGCCACATTCCATCCGTTGTGCAACACAACATTGCAAATATGCCAATCCATCTGGCAAAATTAGACCACCTTCTGTTTCTTCAATTTGTACATCTGTAAAACGATCTTCCCCAGGTGCAAATTTTTTCATAAAGTGTTTGCGAAGTTGTTTGCCTTGTTCAAGAATATTCAAAACAAAGCGATCGCCTTCAAATAAATAAGTCTCGATCGCACGATCCTTGGCAACTGCGATCGTTAAGCCTGGAGGATTAAACGAAGCTTGCGATACCCAAGATGCAAGCATCGCCGTTGAGATTTCACCATGTTTGACTGTTAGTACACATAGAGAACCAACAATTCGCCCTACAGCTTGCTCCACAGTACTTCCGGGATTGAGAGTTGTCCGAACTTTTTTGGCTTTCTTCAGCGCTTGAGCAAAATCAGTTCCTGTCTCTTCACAAACTTGTAAAGTTGCTTCGGTAGGCGTGAACTTAATCCGAATCGGCTCAAAGGCAAGAGTATAGCCAGCATCCTTTAGCTTTCCAGAAATAATATCTACAGCTTCGCCACTCCATCCATAGGAGCCAAATACACCTGCTTGATAGCTCTTAGTCGCTGTAGACAAAACTATGCCCAAAGCCGTTTGCACCTGTGTTGGTAAATGTCCACCCAAGGTTGGCGAACCAATTAAGAAACCAGACGATTTTTCGATCGCAATTTTGATCTCTTCAGGTTCGGCAGTTTCACAATTAATTAACTCGACAGCAACTCCTGCCTTGGTGATGCCTCGTGCCAAAGCATTAGCGATCGTCGTCGTATTGCCATAGGCCGAAGCAAACAGCAATGCTACAGAAATATTTTGCTGTTTCTGCGCTTCACTCCATTGACGATAGAGATTGACCAACTCATGCAACCCATAGCGCAACATTGGCCCATGTCCAGGAGCATAAAACACCGCAGGCAGATCGGTTAGCTTATCGAGGGCTGCCTCAACTTGGCGGACTTGGTTTGCCATCGTGCTATCGAAATAATAACGGCGATCGCCTAATAGATGACTCCAACCCTCGTCAAAGACCTGATCTCCACAGATATGTGCCCCAAAAAATTTATCTGTATATAAAATCTGTGTTTTCGAGTCGTATGTGCAAAGCTCGTCAGGATGACGCGGTGTAGAAGTGGGAATAAATTTGAGAATGTGACCTTTACCAAGATCGAGGGTTTCCTCACCCCGTACAACTTGAATTTTGAGATTTTTCCCGAAGGTTTCCTCTAGGCTTTGACGTAAAGCGATCGCCCCCGGATTAGTACAAATAAAGGTGATGCGACTATTAATTGCGAGCAAAGCCTTTAATGTCTCAATGCGGTTCTGGTTAACATGACCAAGAATCACATAGCTGATATCGCCAATGTTAATGCGCTTGCGCAGTTCGTTTAGATAAATCTCTGTAAACGTCTCTCCAGGAGGATCAATCAGCGCTAGCAAGTTGCCTTGAATTAAGAAGGAGTTGGCAGTTGTCCCTTTTTCGAGAGCATATTCAATTTCAAATCGCAAGCGATTCCAACTACGCGATCGCAGAGCAAAGGTTTCGTCAGCAATATAAATTGCTTGTACATCACGGGGCTTAGTGTTAGTCACAATCGCATTCTCTCAACTGTTACAAAAGGCTCATTTTTAATCATAGCGACCAAGCGATCACTGCTACTACATAATTTGATTCACAGTTCTTATCAGGCAAATGAGAAATATTGAACAATGTCAATCTTTGCGAAGCTTGATGAACAAATGTATTACCGATCAAGTTTGGTGCTTTCATAATAGATATAATTAGGACATGTCAGGGGTCTCAAGGTATTTATACCAATGCATAAAGCCTTGATCTTAGGCGTTAACCCATGAGTCAGTTGTTAGTTTCTTAATTGGTATTTCAGGCTTCACCCTTGACCCATCTTGATTCTTGAATTGATCTAATCACTAATGTGGTTAGGGAGTTAAATCATTATGACTAGCTCAACTTTTGCCTCAGAACTATCGAGAACTGTTTCTAAAGAACAAGCATTAATACTTTGGTTTGAAGAAGTGGGAATTGCTGACATTCCCTTTGTGGGTGGGAAAAATGCTTCGCTGGGGGAAATGATTCGCCAGCTTCAACCCAAGGGAGTGAATGTTCCTAATGGATTTGCCACCACTGCCTATGCTTTCCGTTATTTCATTGAGAAGGCTGGCTTGGAAACAAAATTGCGCGAACTCTTTGCCGATCTTGATATTGAGGATATGAATAACCTGCGCGATCGCGGTCGTATGGCTCGTGCTTTGGTTCTCAGTACGCCATTTCCTGAGGATTTGCAAATAGCGATCGCTATGTCCTACCAAAAACTATGCGACTGCGAATTGTCCTGTGGTAAAGAAGCCGATGTTGCCGTGCGTTCTAGCGCCACAGCCGAAGATTTGCCCGATGCCAGTTTCGCTGGACAACAGGAAACCTATCTCAATGTCTATGGCGCTAACGAAGTCGTGGATGCTTGCCATCGCTGCTTTGCCTCACTATTCACCGATCGCGCGATTTCCTATCGCACCATCAATGGCTTTGACCATTTCGATATCGCTCTCTCCGTCGGTGTGCAAAAAATGGTGCGTTCTGATCTCGCCTCCTCTGGCGTAATGTTCTCCATTGACACCGAAACAGGCTTTAAAAATGCAGCACTGATTACTGCCGCCTATGGTTTAGGTGAAAACGTGGTGCAGGGTGCTGTCAATCCCGATGAGTATTTTGTATTCAAACCCACACTCAAACAAGGCTTCCGTCCGATTCTCGAAAAACGCCTTGGCACAAAGGAAATCAAGATGGTCTATGACATTGGCGGCGGTAAGCTGACCAAAAATATTCCTGTTCCAGTTTCCGAGCGCGTCAAGTTTGCAATTACCGACGATGAGATTCTCAAACTCGCAGAATGGGCTTGTATCATCGAAGATCACTATTCGGAAGTACGTGGCAAGCTTTCACCAATGGATATTGAATGGGCAAAAGATGGCAGAACTGGCGAATTATTCATCGTCCAAGCTCGTCCTGAAACAGTGCAATCACAGAAGGTTGGCAACATTCTCAAGAATTACAAACTGAATGGTTCCAGTGATGTCCTGATTACAGGTCGTGCTGTCGGTGAGATGATTGGTCAAGGCAAGGCGAATGTGATTCTAGAAGTGCATCACATTGAAGATTTCCAAGCGGGGCAAGTGCTAGTCACTAACAAGACCGACCCTGACTGGGAACCAATCATGAAAAAGGCTAGTGCGATCGTCACCAACCAAGGTGGACGTACCTGCCATGCGGCGATTATTGCGCGAGAAATGGGTATTCCTGCGATCGTTGGTTGTGGCAATGCTACAGGCGTGATCAAGACAGGGCAAGAAGTGACGATTTCCTGCGCTGGAGGCGAAGAAGGCAAGGTTTACGAAGGTCTAGTTCCCTTTGAAGTTGTCGAGACTTCTCTTGATAATTTGCCCAAGCTTTCCACCAAGATTTTGATGAATGTTGGCAATCCTGAAGAAGCTTTTGGCTTGTCTTCGATTCCCTGCGATGGCGTGGGCTTGGCGAGAATGGAATTTATCATCGCCAATCACATCAAGGCGCATCCCCTTGCATTGATGAACTTTGACACCCTTGAAGACAAGGCTGCGAAATGGGAAATTTCGCAATTGACAGCAAGGTATGAAAACAAGTCAGATTTCTTTGTCGATAAACTTGCCCACGGTGTTGGCACGATCGCAGCCGCATTTTATCCCAAACCTGTCGTAGTGAGGATGTCTGACTTCAAGAGCAATGAATATGCCAATCTGCTCGGCGGTCGAGCCTTTGAACCTGTAGAAGAAAATCCGATGATCGGCTGGCGTGGTGCATCGCGCTACTACGATCCGAAATATCGCGAAGCCTATGGCTTGGAATGCCAAGCCCTGAAGCGTGTCCGTGATGATATGGGCTTGACCAATGTGATTCCGATGATTCCTTTCTGTCGCACGCCTGAGGAAGGTCGCAAGGTGCTTGCCGAGATGGCAAAGCATGGCTTGAAGCGTGGCGAGAATGGGCTCGAAGTCTATGTGATGTGCGAAATCCCCAGTAATGTCATCTTGGCGGATGAGTTCTCGCAGGTATTCGATGGCTTCTCGATTGGCTCTAATGATCTCACGCAGTTGACGCTCGGCTTAGATCGTGACTCGTCTCTAGTCGCGCATATCTTCGACGAGCGCAACGAAGCTGTGAAATCAATGATTCGCACGATCATTCAACGAGCCAAGGCAAACGGTCGCAAGATCGGCATCTGTGGTCAAGCGCCCAGTGATTATCCTGAATTTGCGAAGTTCCTTGTCGAGCAAGGCATTGACTCAATCAGTCTTAATCCTGATTCTGTACTGAAAACGATGCTAGCGATCGCATAATTACAGCGCTTTGCGCTCAAACCCGAACCAATAAATTTGTTAAAAGTGTTGCAAAGCAACACTTTTAACAAATTTATTGTGGTTCGTTTGAGCGCAAAGCGCAATAAAAAAGCCGTCACCAGTTGGTGACGGCTTTTTTGTTGGCAAAATTACCAGCTAGATTTAACTACGCCTGGCAATAAGCCTTGGTGAGCCATCTCACGCAAAACGTTACGGCATAAGCCGAAATCTTTGTAATAGCCACGGGGTCTACCAGTTGCCCAGCAGCGATTGCGGTGGCGAGTAGGGTTGGCATTACGAGGAATTTGTTGGATTTCACGGTGGACAGCAACTTTTTGTTGTTGTGTCAGTTCAGGACTGGCAAACTTTTCTTTAAGTGCTTCGAGTTTAGCTGCATACTTTTCAGCTAATTTGGTGCGCTTTTTCTCGCGCTCGATCATGCTTTTCTTAGCCATTGCTGTTCTATCAGGTGATGTAGAGGTAAAAGTCTAAAAATTTAATACAATTCGCGACAGTTACCGATCATAACCTAAATAGCCAATTAATTGAGCATAATTTTTAATTTTGTAAATTTCTTTTAGCCGATCGCCCTGACATGAGCCAGATCGCGATCACGCGATCGTTCTAAATTTATGCAGCTTGTAAAACTGGAATTGCTTGAAACTTTTGGCGTTTGGGCAATGATTCGCCTTTTTCTATGGCAGTTTCTACTAGCAGTTCAATCACTTCTTGAGCATTTTGAACTGCTTCTAGGTAAGTATTCCCATGGGTACAAGGTTGCATCACATTCGTAAATTCGGGTAAAAAGACAACAAAGCAATTATCTTCATCAGACCATTGAATGAGAATTGTGTATTGTATAGTTTTTATTCCTCTTGCCGATTCGCTGGTAAATCCTGCCTTCAGCAACATACTTTTTAGTTCTCGAATCTTTTTTGGCATAAATGCTTATTTTTTAGTCTAGGAATATTTTAGGCGATCGCCCTGACATGAGCCAGATCGCGATCGCGAAGTTTTTAGATCAGTTACAGATATTTCAACTATTTACTACTAGGCTGTATTACAGAAACACTCAGTCTGAAAATTTGTGAAATTAGCATTGTTTGAGTATGAGTTAAGCTGTGGCTTTGATTGGACTGATCAAGAGCAAGAGGCGATCGCCTATTTGGGGACAGTGATCGGAGATTGCCCACTGGAAACTGTGATCAACAATGGCAAACGGGAGCTAAAGGCGAGGCAATATGTGGGAGTATTTCGTTTAGGCGATCGCACAGTACAAGTTCTGCCAAAAATGTATCGATCAACCGATCCTGAAGTCCAGAATCAGGAAGCGGTGCAAAATTTGCTGTATATGCTGGAATATACCAACCAGTTAAATGTCAAGCAATATTCATTGGCTTCTTTATTACAGCAGGATCTAGATTGGTTTGAGATTTTGACTAGATTATTCGCGATTAGTCTCTTGGAGGAGTGGCAAAGAGGCGCATTTCGGAATTATCAATCAGTGAGCGATACTTTGCCTGTGTTAAAGGGAAAATGGAACTTAACCGAACAGTTTCGTCGTCCTGAACGCAAGCATTTATTCTCGGTCACATTTGATGAATTTACGGCAGACAATCAACTCAATCGGGCTTTGCGCTATGTGGTAGAGCGGCTGTATCAGTTAACTCGCAATTTCCATAATCGGCAAATGTTGCATGAGTTGCAGCAATGGATGGAAGAGGTGACTTTGTTGCCAAAGGTGAATGTTGAAGATTTGCAATTAATTCCAATTACGCGCTTAAATCAACGCTTTGAGCCGCTTTTAAATCTGGCGCGTTTATTTCTAGAAAATGAGAGCTTGCAATTATCCAGTGGCAATTTCCAGACTTTTGCCTTTGCTTTGGATATGAATAAGCTGTTTGAGGAGTTTGTGATCAGCTTTATCGATCGCCATCGCCATGAAATTTTGCCCACAGAGTTACAGGATTGTGAATTGCTGTCACAGTCAATGGGCGCAGTGCGCTATTTGGCTAAGACAAGTAATCAACATCCAGTATTTCAACTGAAGCCCGATTTGGTGATTCGTCAAAAGGTCAAATTCCCTTTGATTATCGATACGAAATATAAGCGGCTGAAGGAAGGCGATCGCAAGTTGGGTGTTTCACAGGCAGATTTTTATCAAATGTATGCATATGCTCAACGCTACGATTGTTCGCATGTGTTGCTGATTTATCCGCAAGTTGTGGGGATGTCGGAACTGGAAGCTGAGTTTGCGATCGATGGTGGAAAGATTACGGCAGCAACGATTGATCTTTGTGGTGATTTGAGCAAGCAGGAGGAGCGTGATAAGCTAGTAGAAAGATTGAAACGGCTTTTTGCTGATAGTCAAGGAGTATGAAATGCCAATATCAAAAGGCGATCGCCAAAGAGTTATGCAGTTAGTTGAGCAACTTCCCGAAGAGTCGCTTCGTGAAGTGATTGATTTGTTGAATTCTTTGCTTAGGGAAACTAGCCAAGCTCAAACGCTACCAGCATCTAAGTCTGAAGAGGCGTTATTGCGAGTTATTGATCGGCGACTTTTGCCAAATGAGCAAACTAGGCTTGATTATTTACGCGAACAAAATGAGAGTGGTGATATCACTGAGTCAGAGCACCAAGAGTTGTTGGATTTTGTCTCGCGTGTAGAAAATGAAGATGCTGAAAGGGCATCGGCGATTTTGCAATTAGCGCAAATCCGAAAAGTTGAGCCATTGAGCCTAATCAAAGAATTTTCTTCTCCAATGAGAATCAGTCATGCCGTCTGAAAGAATTCCAACGGCGATACGGCGATTTGTCGCAATCCGAGCAAATAACTATTGTGAATATTGTCGATGCCCTGAAAATATTGGCACACAGAGTTTTACGGTTGAACATATTAAGCCACGACAGGCTGGTGGCGAAACTATTTTAGAAAATCTTGCTTGGAGTTGTTTTGGTTGTAATAGTCACAAGCATACGAAAACTATGGCAATCGATCCTCAGTCTGGAATGCAAGTCAGTTTATTTCATCCTCGTCAGCAAGTTTGGGCAGAGCATTTTGGCTGGAATGAGGACTTAACGTTGATGATTGGCAAGACTTCTGTCGGACGTGCAACGATAGAGGCTTTAATTCTAAACAGACAAAGCGTTGTCAATCTGAGACGTGTTTTAGTTTTTGCGAATCTACATCCTCCCAATTAAAAAACGACAAAAAGATATTTAGGAAGTTAGTAATTATGCAAAATTTAGATTTTGATAGTATGGCTACAGAAAAAAGTAATACCGTCATGAATTTAGATAAAGATGAGCAGGAATTGTTAGACAGTATCGAAAATGATGATTGGATGAGTATTCCTGATTCTAAATTGGAAACCAAACGTTTTCAAGATATAGCTAAACGTCAGGCTTCAATACAAAAAACTTTAACTATCAAAAAATTATTAGATCTCACTAATAGAACTAACAACACTATAATTTATGGATCACCAGGCACGGGCAAAACCTATACAGTTAGTCGATTCGCAAAATTGTTTTTATCCAAACAATTACAATCTCCCATAACTCCAGAGCAACGAAGACAAGATTCAGTAAAAGGTTTAACATGGCATGAAGCGATCGCATTTGCAATGTATGTCAATTATAAAAAAGGTAAATTATTCAAAGTTACTGAACTCGTTAAAGATGATCTGATCGATACTTTTTGGAAGACAACTAAGACTCAGAAATTGAGTAATATGATCCATGCAATGCTGCAAATACATACAGATATTTCTGTTGAAACAGTAAAGTATGGAATCTCAAAAAGGCAGCTTCCATATTTATTTGAGAAGACAAAAGATGGAGATTGGTTCTTAACTGATTTGGGTAGAGAGTATATTGAAGAAAATTTATCTGAACAACTCCAAAACCTCAAGGAATCTACAGGAATTGTTGCAGATATATTAAAATATATAAGGTTTGTTACATTTCACCAATCATTTGCTTATGAAGAATTTGTGGAGGGAATTAAACCTATAACTGATGAGTTAGGAGAAGTTAGTTATAGGGTTGTTGATGGAGTATTTAAACGAATTTGTAGACAAGCAGAATTAGATCCAGATAATAAGTATCTGATTATTATTGACGAAATCAACAGAGCAAATATTTCTAAAGTTTTTGGTGAATTAATTACGCTGATTGAAGATGATAAAAGGATAGGAGCGCGTAACGAATTAAAAGTTACCTTGCCTTACTCACAAGAAGAATTTGGTGTACCGAAAAATCTATATATATTAGGAACAATGAACACAAGCGATCGCTCGATCGCACTGCTAGACATCGCCCTCCGCCGTAGGTTTACATTTATTGAACTCAAACCCGATCCCGAACTGCTCAAAGAGATAGTTATTGATGGCATACATTGCGATCGCCTACTCACCCAACTCAACAAACGCATTACCCTCCTCATCGGACGCGATTACCAAATTGGGCATAGTTACTTCATGAATATCGAAACCCTTGAAGACCTCCGATTCACTTGGTATCACCGCATCATTCCCCTACTGCAAGAATACTTCTATCACGACAGTAAAAGACTAAGCGCTGTAATTGGTAGCGAATTTATGCAGCCGATAGATATTAGCGATGTTCCCGATACTCTAAGAGACTTTCGGGGAATAGAAACTCAATATGAAATCGCAGACTTGCAAGGTGATGATTTTAAAAATGCACTGTTGAAAATTGCTTGACTATGGAGTGTACTCAACTTAGACGAAATGGACGCAAATAATTGGAGAAGTCGAACAAGTAAAGCAGCCAGAAGCACTAGGTCTTTTACGATGATTTAAGATTATATATGTATATAGGTCAAAACAACAGTTGTAAAAGCTATGACTCCTCAAACAGGTATCTTGGTTAGTGTGTCAGCAGATGGCAAATTGGAGATCCCGCCAGAGTTACAGTCTCAAATGGAGCCATTATCTAGATATGAAGTCCTTGTGACCAATAACGAGATAATTTTCAAAAGAATACCGCAGTCTTTGACATGGGATGATTTATCACAACGTATTGAAGCAGCAGGAATTGATCCAGAAGAGCCATCACTTCAAGAAATCAGTGACATCGTAAAAGATGTAAGAAAATCTCGTAGAGCTAGAAGTGAATGCGCCTAGTTTTAGATGTCAACGTTTGGATTTCTGGATTGCTATGGGGTGGAAGTCCCAGACAAATCGTAAATCTGGCAAAAGCAGGACAAATAACAATCTTTATCTCAGAGCCAATTTTGAGTGAGTTGGCAGAAGTTTTAGTTCGGGCAAAATTTCAGGCAAGAATGAGATCGCTAGACATCACCGCTGATGATTTGCTGAATATAGCTCAACAACTTTCAGAAAACTGTGTCCCCGTTTCAGTCAATGTTCCTCAATTACGCGATCCTGAGGATGCCGTAATTTTAGGCACAGCGATCGCAGCAAAAGCCATGTTGATTGTTTCTGGGGATCTCGATCTATTGGTACTTAAAGAATTTGCAAATATTCCGATTCTGACTCCAATTGATTTTTTGAATCAGCATCAGATGAATATATAGCGCGATCGCCTATAGGACTGAAAAGGACGATATATGGCAATATAGGGATTAACGACAATCAGCCTAACTTGTGCCGCTTGATATAAACCGTTTACAACAAGCCTTGAGCATCGAGGCAGAGAAAGGCTTTTCCAACTTACAGGGAAAGCAATTTTTGTTTGCAGATTTTTTAAATGTGAGCTTAAAAGAGATCCCAGAAGACTGGGAAATGAGCGATCGCCTTCAAGCCAACACCCTCGCCAATCAATATGCCCAATACAGCGATTTAACCCTATCCCGCAGACAACATTTAGTTGCAGAAACCCGTCGCCTGCTCTACGAAGTACGTCGTCGTGAAATCGCACAAACTAGCGCCGCCCCAAAAACAAAGAAACCTAAGACCGAAGCGATCGCAGCGACTGAACCCAAAGCCACCAAGAAAATAACACCCGATACGGAATTAAAAAGCGTAGAAGGCGTTGGTTCATTTATGGCTACCAAATTTAAGCTGCTCGATTTGCATACAGTGCGCGACGTGCTTAATTACTATCCTCGCGATCATATTGACTATGCGAGGCAAATCCCCATCCGTGACCTTAAAGATGGCGATACGGTTACAGTCATCGGCACGATTAAAAGATTTGGATGTTTTACTAGCCCAAAAAATACTAACCTCACGATTGTCGAAATTATTCTGCGCGACTATACAGGGCAGATTAAACTTAGTCGCTTCTGGACAGGCAAACGCTACGCCAATCGAGGCTGGCAAGAATCGCAAAAAAAGCTCTATCCACAAGGCTGTACAGTTGCGGCTTCGGGAGTAGTCAAACAGAGCAAATATGGTTTGACCTTAGAGAATTATGAAGTGGAAGTTCTTGAACATACGCAAGACACAATTCAGTCCAAAACCGTCGGACGGGTCGTACCAGTTTATCCACTTACAGAAGGAATTTCCCCAGAAGCAATTCGTCGCCTTGTTGCTCAATGTTTGCCCGCAGCTTCTCAAATCCACGATCCGATGCCCGATCGCTTTTTGAATGATTATAAAATGATGCGATTGCCCGATGCGATCGCGCAAGTACATTATCCCGACACTAGCGAAACCCTAGAGCAAGCCGTAATTCGCCTCACCTTCGATAAATATTTCTATCGTCGCCTTGTTTCCCTCTACCGCCGTCATCAGCAAAAAGCAATTCAGTTTGTCCCCCAAAGCCAAGCGATCGCCCAATTAGAAAAACTACTTCCCTTTGAATTAACTAATGCTCAAAAGCGAGTTGTTGCCGAAATTCGTGCTGACCTTCAAGGTCAAACGCCGATGAATCGCCTCGTCCAAGGCGATGTCGGCTCAGGTAAAACCATTGTGGCAGTGTATGCACTGTTAACTGCGATCGAGGCAGGTTATCAAACCGCGCTAATGGCTCCGACCGAAGTTCTTACGGAGCAGCATTATCGAAAGATTGTTGAGTGGTTTATGCAGCTAAATTTGCCCGTAGAAATTTTAACTGGCTCCACAAAAACAGCAAAACGGCGCGAAACTTTGCGGCAATTGGAAACAGGCGAATTGCCCTTGGTAATTGGTACTCACGCCTTAATTCAAGATGGTGTCAACTTTGCGCGGCTAGGACTAGCGGTAATCGATGAGCAACATCGTTTTGGCAGAGATCAGCGATCGCGACTTTTGCAAAAAGGGAATGATCCGCATGTATTAATCATGACCGCCACACCAATTCCACGCACTCTCTATCTAACTAATTCCGAAATCGAAGTTAGCATTATCGATGAACTTCCTCCAGGACGCAAACCAATTCAAACCGTTCTGCTAAAACCTTCTCAGCGCAAAGATGCTTTCGATTTAATTCGTCGTGAAATTGCTCAAGATCGCCAAGCATATATTGTCTTTCCTCTAGTAGAAGAGTCCGAGAAAATGGAAGATATTAAGGCTGCAACCCAAGAACGCGAACATTTGCAAAATGTAGTTTTCCCTAACTTCCAAATTGGCTTACTTCACGGTCAAATGTCTTCCGCCGAAAAAGATGAAGCGATTAATACTTTCCGCAGAGGCGAAACCCAAATCCTAGTGGCGACAACGGTGATCGAAGTGGGTGTAGATATTCCTAATGCATCGGTGATGCTGATCGAACATGCCGATCGCTTTGGGCTTGCTCAGCTTCACCAATTACGAGGCAGAGTTGGACGTGGTGCAGCGCAGTCCTATTGCCTATTATTAAGCGGTTCTAAATCACAAACTTCTCAAGAGCGTTTACAAGTTCTCGAACAATCGCAGGATGGTTTTTTTATCGCTGAACGAGATTTTCAGATGCGCGGTAAAGGTAAAGACGAAGGAACAGAGCAATCAGGACATGCGGGTTTCTCGATTGAGGATCGTTTGCCAGATGAAGCAGCGCGTCAGGAGATTTTCCAAATTGCCCGTGAAGCTGCCGAACGGATTATCAAAAAAGATGCCACCTTGGAACATTTCCCTGAGTTAAAAGCTGAATTTGAGATGCATTATCAACGTTTGCAAGGCGGCGCAATTTTCACGTAATGAACATCTTGTAGCGCGGCGAAGCCGCGCTACAAGATGTTCATTATTAAAGCGCTGCGATTTAAGCTTTATAGTGGCTAAAATCGTTGTAAGTTTAATTATGCCCACCTACTTATAGCAATCTTTTAGATGAGTATCGAGAATGTATTTCTAAATAATATTTGGTACTACGCACTCGTAGGAGAGCAAATCAAGCGCGGAAAAGTGCTTGCAAAAACAATACTCAATGAGCCAATCTTGTTTGGGCGCACTCTTGATGGCGAAGTCTTTGCACTACGTGACATTTGTCCTCATAGAGCCATTCCCCTAAGCTGTGGACGCTTTGATGGCCACGAAGTTGAATGTAGTTATCATGGCTGGCATTTTGACAGGGTTGGACAATGCACCAAAATCCCCTCGCTCACCGATGACCAAACTCTCAACTTAGATCTTTTTCGGGTGAAGTCATATCCAGTTCGAGAAATCCAAGGCAATATTTGGATCTACATGCCAGTAAATAGCTCAACTTACAGCGAAACCGAAACTAGAGCCGCTGAACTAGATATTCCAGAAATTATTGGGTTTGACAAATTCGCTACGCCGCAAGCGGTCGAAATCATGAATTTCCCATGTCATATCGATCATGCCGTCGTCGGTTTAATGGATCCCGCCCATGTTCCCTTTGTGCACAGAGCATGGTGGTGGCGGGCTGATCCTAACTTGTCGGAAGAAGTCAAAGCCTTCGATCCTTCTCCCTACGGCTTTACAATGCGGCGACATCAACTTTTGCGATCGACTTTTTTCTATGATCTAATCGGTGGTAAGCCCGAAGTCGAGATCTCTTTCCGTTTACCAGGAGTCAGAATTGAAACAATTACAACTAAACAGCATACCGTTTGCAATATGACTGTAATCACACCAATATCCGAAAACCAAACCGAGGTAACGACTCTTTTTTACACTACTCTCCCTTGGGTAAAGGCGCTCAGACCAATACTTTTACCCTTTGTTCGCACCTTTCTCAATCAAGATCGCGATATGGTAGTTAAGCAGCAAATTGGATTAAAATCCGATCCATCTTTGATGCTGATCAAGGATGCCGACACCCAAGCTCGTTGGTACTATCAACTTAAAGCCGAATTTACCCGCGCCAACAATGAAAACCGCCCTTTTGAGAATCCTGTCAAAGAGCGCATCTTACGCTGGCGCAGTTGAATGATGTGGCGGCGAAGGGAATTACCCCACCCTAACCCTCCCCTTGCAAAGGGGAGGGAACAAGATTTCTGGTCTTCCCCCTTTGCAAGGGGGAATTAAAGGGGTAAATCCGATTTTGCAAGGTGGCGGGGGATCTAGACCATTCTTAAAGGTCGCTTAGACTTTGGTCAACCAGTGATGATAATCGGGTAGAAGCCCTTGGACAGCCTTGCTGTATAGGTCGCGGAGCTTCTTTGTGATCTCACCGATAGTTCCATCACCAACAGGGCGATGATCGAAGCTGGTGATTGGCGCGAGTTCGGTTGCCGTACCGACAAAAAACGCTTCATCGGCAATATATAACTCGGTGCGGTCAATCGTACGCGATACAGTCTCTATTCCTAGTTCTTTTGCCGCTAACTCCATTACCGAGCTGCGAGTGATACCTTCGAGAATATTGTCAGTAATAGAACTAGTGATTAGTTTCCCCTCTCTTACCAAAAAGAGATTCATCGCACTTCCTTCGGCAACATGACCTTCATTAGTTAAAACCACAACATCATCAAAGCCAGAAGCATAACCATCAGTTTTAGCGAGAGCTGTATTTACATAAGCACCATTCACTTTTGCCCTAGCAGGGATAGCATTGTCATCTAAACGTCGCCATGAAGACACACCTACTTTGATGCCATTGCTAGTATCAAGATAGCCATCCATCGGCACAGAGAAAAGGCAAAAATCATCATGGGTATGAGGAACTTTAAGAATTGGTCCAATCCGAAGGTCAGCTTTGTAGATAATTGGACGAATATATGTAGCTGAGTTGCATTGATTGCGCTGGATTAACTCAGAGGTGAGATGAATCATCGTCTCAACATCGAGAGGATGTTGTAAGCCAATAATGCGGCAACTTTGGATCAGTCGTTGGTAATGCTCTTTAAGGCGAAAAGCCGCCATACGGTTTTCTTCTGGTAGCCAATACGCCTTGATACCTTCAAAAACAGCCGTGCCGTATAGAAATGCGTGGGTGCGGATATTAATAGTGGCATCTTCGAGAGGGACGAATGTTCCGCGTATATAGGCGTACTGTAAGGTCATGGTTTAACACATCTTGATCAATTATTTTTCTATCATATAACTAGGATTAATTAAAACTCAGAAAATTATCGGCAGCAATTCGCGCCGTGCCTGAAAAAATAGAGATTAATCGTGGTTTAAAGCGCCACAATTAATTGCCGCAATGCACACCACAAGGACATAAATCTGTGAATACTGTTGACTACCTTCGCATCAGTTTGATCGATCGCTGCAATTTTCGTTGCACCTACTGTATGCCTGAAGGCGCAGAAGTTGATTATATTCAAGCGCAGGAAAGCCTCACCAATGATGAATTAATCGCGTTATTAAAAGAGGTATTTATTCCCCTTGGCTTTAAGAAATTTCGGCTAACTGGGGGTGAACCTTTACTGCGGCGCGATTTGGTGAGCTTGATAGAGGCGATCGCAAGTTTACAGGGTGTCGAAGATTTGTCGATGACCACTAATGGTTTTATGCTAGGCGAATTAGCGAAACCTTTGTATGAAGCAGGTTTACGGCGAATTAATATTAGTCTTGATTCCCTCGATCGCGATGTGTTTCGGCAGATTACAGGGCGCAATCTCTGGGAGAAAGTATGGGCGGGAATTTTAGCAGCTCACGAAGTGGGTTTTGATCCACTTAAGTTAAATGTGGTGGTCGTGCCAGATGTGAATGATCGCGAAATACTAGATTTAGCCGCCCTAAGCATTGATCGCAATTGGCATATTCGGTTTATTGAGTTTATGCCGATTGGTAATGACAGCCTATTTACCCATAAAGGTTGGGTAGACTCAGCAACCTTACGCCAACAAATAGGTGATCTCTATGGCTTAAATGCTGGTAATTGCAAAGGCAATGGGCCCGCTGATGTATTTCAAATTCCTAATGCGAAAGGGACTTTGGGCTTTATTAGTCAAATGTCTGAATGTTTTTGCGATCGCTGCAATCGGATGCGTCTCTCTGCGGATGGCTTATTGCGCCCATGTTTATTAAATGAAACTGGACAAATTGATCTCAAAACGGCATTACGTCAGGGTCAAGATTTTACTGAGCTAAGAATCGCGGTACGTGATTTGCTGAATCTCAAGGATGAAATTAACTTTAAAGAACGCGATCGGGGGACTGGCGAACAAAAAAGTTATTTTCGCACCATGTCCCAAATTGGCGGATGAGCCAAAAATCTCGCATCGCGAGATTTTTCTCCAAACAAAAAAGACTCGCATCGCGAGTCTTTTTTATTTATTTTGTTTTAGAAATACAAAATATCCCTTCGGCATCAGTAGCCACCATACCGTATGTGTAGCGGATAGCTTTAGGTCTACTAATTTGCGCTTACCCCTTTCGGAAGTAATTGCCATTTCGGGGATACCAGACCCACACGGGGGGGAATAGGATGGGTCTATTAGTAATGTATACCATCCTCTGATTATTTGCAACACTATATGGCAAATTTTTTGGAAGTCATAGCACTTTACACTGAAATAAAACCAAATATTTTTGTAAGAATGCTGCTTTGCAGCATTCTTACAAAAATATTTGGTTTTCCAAAAGATAAGGGGCGGCACTTCGCGCCGCCCCTTATCTTTTGGATTTTAGCTACCGCGTCAATTATCAAGATACGATAACTTTTGTAAGGGTTTACCGCATAAACCATTAGGTATGATTAGAGATTGGCAGCTTTGCAATTGTTTGGCAATTTTTGGTAGCTGCCAGTATGGATGTGACCAAAAATTGCATTCTCCTCTAATTATTTACTTTATTTATGACTGCCCAACTGAATTATCTGATGTGTGCCCCCGATCACTACGACGTAGACTATGTGATCAATCCTTGGATGGAGGGCAATGTTCACAAATCTAGCCGCGATCGCGCTGTAGTGCAATGGCAAAAACTGCATGAAGTCCTCAAAGGCTTAGTAAATGTCGAGCTAGTGACACCTGCTAAGGGCTGGCCAGACATGGTATTTACCGCCAACGCTGGATTGGTATTAGGTGACAAAGCGGTATTGAGTCGTTTTTTACACAAAGAGCGTCAAGGCGAAGAACCTTATTTCAAAGCATGGTTTGAATCTAAGGGCTTTACAGTGTTTGAACTGCCCAAGGATTTACCCTTTGAAGGTGCAGGTGATGCTCTATTCGATCGCAATGGTGGTTGGCTCTGGGCTGGCTACGGCTTCCGTTCAGAACTAGATGCTCATCCTTATTTGGCGAAATGGCTTGATGTCGAAGTTCTTTCGCTACGTTTAATCGACAATCGCTTTTATCATCTCGATACTTGCTTCTGTCCTCTTACAGGTGGTTACTTACTTTACTATCCACCCGCTTTTGATTCCTATTCCAATCGTTTGATTGAGATGCGTGTTCCAGCTGATAAGCGCATCGTCATCGAGGAAGCGGATGCCGTTAACTTTGCTTGTAATGCAGTTAACGTCGATCGCAATGTGGTCATGAACAAAATCAGCGATCGCTTAAAACAACGCATTACCAATGCTGGGTTTACAGTGATCGAAACGCCTCTTACCGAGTTTCTAAAAGCAGGTGGAGCCGCTAAGTGCTTGACTTTACGAACTATTGAAGTTCCGATCAGTAGCGAACAGGAGGCAATTGAGCCAAGTGGTGTAGAAGCTCGTATTGTCGAGTTAACAGGACATTTACTCGACTCAGGCATTATCAATCGCGCTCTTGATTTAGTAACTGATAATGGTGGCAGTTTCCAAGTACTAGAGTTCAACCTTGGTGAACAGAGACAAAGTACGTCCCTAGCTCGAATTCGCATCTCTGCGCCATCCCATGACCTCATGGAAACGATCATGGGCGAACTGATTGAAATCGGTGCAGTATTGCAAGATCGAGATACATGCGCTGCCAATCTTGAGCCTGTATTACAAGATGGCGTGGCTCCTGACGACTTCTATGTCAGCACAATTTATCCTACGGAAGCCTGTGTTGATGGCGAATGGATTCGTTGCACCAATCAGCGGATGGATGCCGCGATCGCAATTAGTGCTGATGGCTCTGCAAATTGTAAGCTTTTGCGAGATCTCATAGTCGGTGATCGCGTCGTGGTTGGTTATGATGGCGTGCGGACAGTCCGTAAACCTGAGGCACGAGATACCGCGAAAAAAGAAGAATTCTCGTTCATGGGTGCTGGTGTATCGAGCGAACGTCGAGTCGAACTGGTTGTTGAACAGATTGCATGGGAACTTCGTCAAATTCGCGATCGCGGTGGCAAATTAGTCATCTCCTGTGGTCCCGTAGTTGTGCATACTGGCGGCGCGCCTCATCTTGCTTACTTGATTCGTGAGGGCTATGTCCAATCGATGCTCGGTGGCAATGCGATCGCGGTTCACGACATGGAACAATCCTCTATGGGTACTTCCCTCGGAGTCGATCTCAAGCGTGGTGTCAGCGTCAAAGGCGGGCATCGTCATCACCTCAAAGTGATCAACTCAGTCCGTCGCTATGGCAGTATTCAGAAAGCAGTTGAGGCTGGCTTTGTCAAAACTGGCGTGATGTACGAATGCGTTACAAATAACGTTCCCTTTGTACTAGCTGGCTCGATCCGTGATGATGGCCCCTTGCCTGACACAGTTATGGACTTGCTAGAAGCTCAACGTTTATATAGCGAACAAATTCGCGGTGCGGATATGATTTTGATGTTGTCATCAATGCTGCATTCCATCGGTGTGGGCAATATGACTCCTGCTGGTGTAAAGATGGTTTGTGTGGATATCAACCCTGCGGTTGTTACCAAACTTGCAGATCGCGGTTCGGTTGAGTCTGTTGGTGTGGTAACTGATGTTGGTCTATTCCTAAGCTTGCTGGTTCAGCAGTTGAAGAAGATGGATAGTCCTGTGGCGGTTGCCGTTTAGAAAAAAAACAAAAAAAATGAGTAGAGGGGCTTTGCCACTCTACTCATTTTTTTGGAATTGGTTTAGTCGCCAGAATATACTTCGACCTTGACTTCGGGTTTGTCGATCTCAGTCATTACGAAAAGCAGATCTTTGTAAAGGAAGATAAATGATGTTGGGCTTAACCAACGAATAAACCTAAACCCTGAGATTTCGCCTATGAGACCAAATTTTGCCGAGAAAGTTTTTATATCAAACCGTCTTACGCTTGAAACTTTTTTGCAGCAACCTTCTGTACCAAAGGTGACCTGCTCAATAAATACACTGTTATATATATCTTCAAGAAGAATCACTACACGGTAGGCTCGACCCTGAACCTTTGCATTGACATCACTCTCAAACCAATCAATTGGACTTTGGGAGAGCTGTACGATCCAAGGATAGTAATTTGTATTTGCAGGTGTTGTTTTGATAACGACAGGATCTGCAAATGCAGCGCTGGGTATTAATGTCAAAAACAGAAGTGCTATAAGGTGAAAGGTAGATTTCATTAATTTTGCCATCACATCAAGAGCTTTTACTTTCGCAATAAATATAACTCCATGCATCAAAACACCTACGAAATTCTAAGTCAAACCCAACGGCAGCGTGTTAGCGATGGCGCGATCGCCTCAATTTTTGAAGGCTGCGAATCAGATCAACGCAAACTAATTTTAGTACTGCCCCAGTTAGGCGATTTTGATAGCCTTGAATATATTTGGTGGATACAGAGAGAAATTGATCGCATTAAATCAGCAGGAATAGCTATTCGCGCTATTGGCATCGGCGATCGTCAGTCGGGAGAATATTTTTGTAAATTTACAGGCTTCGATAAAAATTGTTTGTTTGTCGATCCTACAGGTGAATTACATCGTCAATTGAATCTCTATTCAGGGTTAACCACTAAATTCCCTCTCCTTTCATCAGGACAAAGTGCTTGGGTGAATCTGATGCTGATGTGTGCAGGGCTTGGCAGCCAAGGCACTCTCAAAGAAGTATTTCGCGGCTATCGAGGCGATCGCAATGCGCCACAACTAATCGATGATGAAGAAATTATCAAAGCCTCACCATTACCCCCATTAAAGGGCTCTTTCTTTAAATGGGCTGGTGGCAGTGGATTTCAACGTCCTTTTGAACTCGCAACATTGCGACTGCGAAATATGGCGGAGGTTTTGGGCAATTGGACAGCCTATGTTCCTGATGCATCATATATGACGCAGCGCGGCGGCACTTTTTTGTTTGATGCTGAAAACAAACTAACCTACGAACATCGCGATCGCGGAATTTTAGGATTTTCTGCTAGCCCCAGTTATCCATTGTCGTTTCTATTTGCTGATCGATTGGCTGATCAATTTAAAGATCAATCATCTACGCAAAAAGTAACCAGTCCTTAAACTTTTTCCTCAAAGTCAGGGGCATAAGCTTGGAGTAGGTTGCTAAGCTGCGAAAGTACAGAATCTTTGTTTACAGAGCCAAAACTAGAGCGATCTGGGAAGAATTCAGGACGATCTAGGTTGCGATCGATTGCTTCCTTGACTTGCTGTGCAATCAAATGCTGTAAATCGGCAAGTGCTCTGTCTCGCTGATAATTTGCCCCTTGCTCAGTGGTGGCATACAACGGCGGCAAACGGTTAAGTGCATAGGCCGCAATATCCCCCAAATCCAAAACTTTATTACTACTTGCCTCGATCTCTGCCACCCTTGCCACAGCTTCACTCAGCACCAATTCTTCCATGACATTGATAAATTGCTTGCGGGGGACAGCAACCACTTCTCCTGTGAGCAAAGCACCCATCAGTCGATCAAGAGCCATGTACTCTTCAACTGATAGCTCAAAGGCGCTATCACAAATCCGACCCACTTCGGCTTCCATAGCAGGAGTTAGGTAGCCATCCTGTAAAGCCTGTTCGACAATAGACTCAATGCTGGTTTTTACTATCTTTTCCACTGTTATCTCTTTAATAACGCAACACTAAGGTACTTCAATAGGAATAATCGTATACTCAGGTAGAGACATCTGGAAATGCTCTTTTTGGCTGAGCAAGATCACCAGTCGTGCTACAGACTGGGGCTTAACCGCCAAATCGCTCCAAGGAATAGCAATTTCTAGGCATTGCTCAAAGCCTATTTTCGTATGAGTTGCGATAGTTTCCCACTGAAATTGTTCTGTAGATTCTTGAAGTTGGACTGACTTATCAGCAAAATTGATCGTTAGGTGATGGCGAAACAAGTAATTTAGCGGTGACACATCAGGCATGTCAAGAAGTTTCACAGGGCTGTTGGGATGAATCCGACTAGGATAAAACCACAACAAATGTAGTTTACTTTGAGCGACGCTCTCTAGATTACTAAATTCTAGGCGCAAGTAGCAATAAAAATGATCGTAACCGTACCACAGACGCTTGGCGGGAGTATTTTGATGCATCGCCCCCCTTGCGCCACTAATTTCAATTTTGCCAGCACCTTGCCAGTCATCATTTTCAAATCTGCCATTAATTATTGGCTCAATTAGGCTAGTGGGGCGATCGCTACTGGAGACATCGTGGGGTTCGAGAGGATACAACAATGCGTGGGGAACTGGCTCGTTGAGCGCACGATAAATCACCTGCAAATGCTCACGAAATAGGCGATCAAACATCGCGTCATCATTTGAGCTATGTCCTTCGCCAAACCACCAAAACCAATCCGAGCCTTCGGCTGCCATTAGGCTTTCCCATGCTTCAGGATTATTTTCTGGCGTAGCTTCTGCGTGCATAGCCAATACTTGCCGCGCTTCAGCAAGTAGCTCCCAAGCACGGTTTTTAACTGGATCGCCGATCCATGTGGTAAAGCTAGAGTCAATCCATGAGCCACTATGCAACTGGTGAGGTGGAATTTTTTCAGTGGGTGGGAATTTTTCTAGATATTCAGAGGGCGTAACCAGTTTGAGATTCTCATTGTTGGAGAGATTTTCGTAAAGCGTTTGTAAGAATGGGTTGCCATCTTGAGGATAAAATTCCCAGCAATTTTCACCGTCAAGGGCGATTGTTACTAGCCAAGGCTTTCCTTCAGGATGCTCTGCTAGATATTCATTTTGTTGTTTTTGAATAGTCATCAAACGATCGCATAAATCGTCGCTAGCAGCTTGAGGCAAAAGTGCACCATAGCTAAAGCCGATCAGATCCGAAAGTAGGCGATCGCGGAAAATAATTGCTAAGTCCCCATGAATAGTTTCGAGACGATAGGGTTGATAGAGCAAATGTGGTGCGTCGATCGCCCCGCGCTCATCACGACGGAAATAATGTCCAAGACTCCAGCCTAATACTCCTTCATCAGAACATAACCAAGAAAATCCCTGCTTAGAAACATGCGGCAAGATGGCAGGGCTAACAGACTGCTCTGAGGGCCATAAACCTCTGGGATCGCAGCTAAAGTGTTGGCGGTAAACTTCTTTTGCTTTTTCTAGATGTAGAGTAATGTCTGGCTCATGGCGGAAGCGATGATTAGGCAGATACATCTGTGGCACAGCGATCCTACCAGCTTGAGTATCGGCTAAAAGCGGCATGATCGGATGCGTGTAGGGCGTGGTGGTAATTTCTAGTTGCCCATTTTTTTGCATTTTTCGATGCTGCGGCAAAATTCGGGAAATAATATCTCGCTGCTTGCTATAGATTCTTTGCCGATCAGCGAGGGTAAAATCCTTGCCGCGATCGTACCATTCAGCAATTTCGGGATCGGCATCTCGGAATAGAGGATCAATCCATGCCAAGTTATGCCATGCAAGTAAATCGCTAAAATCTGGTGCTAGCCAATTATTGACACACCACTCAATCCCACAGGCTTGTCTCTGAGCTAATAGATCGGCATAGCGATGATATGGCTCGATCATCGTCTGATGATTAGCATCAAAGAAATGCTCGACAATGAAATGTTTTTGTGATCGCGTTAAGGTATCGACAGGTGTTAAAGTCAAAGCCAAGTAAGGATCAAATGCATTTCCTTCAACATAATCCTGCAATTGCAGGATCAGCGATGGCACAAGATTGATCGTTTGATGTAGCTTAGGATATCTTGACAACATCAACGCTAAATCCAAATAATCTTTTACGCCATGCAACCTCACCCAAGGCAAATGATACTTGCCTGCGATCGCGCTTTTGTAGAGAGGTTGATGTTGGTGCCAGATAAATGCGATATGAAGAGGATATGACATAGGATGACTGGCAATATGACTGGCGATACTTCTAGAAATTGTGACACACCTAATCATAGTTCGATCCAAACACTTTGTATAAAGCTATGTACGGTTAGCCTCAGTCTTTGTTTGATGGGCTGCGCACCTGCCTCTAGCGATACAGCTAAGCCCCCCACTGCACCAACGATCCCCGCGACATCGTCACCACAAACTATCGCACCTCAAGCTAAACCCAAACCAGTCTCAGAACTGGCTCAATATTTGCCAATTACTGCCACAGCGAAAATTTCAGGACGCGAAATTCAGCTTGAGGTAGCCAATACTTTCAAGGAACAAGAAAAAGGTCTAATGTTTCGTCCCCCATTGGCTGACGATCGCGGGATGTTGTTTGTTTTTACGCCTGCGCGTCCCGTAGCCTTTTGGATGAAAAATACCCCCTCACCGCTTGATATTATTTTCTTGCTGGATGGTGAAGTTAAGGCGATCGCCCGCAATGCCACTACTTGCAAGACTGATCCCTGTCCTGTTTATCCTGAGGGAGGTGTAGTCGCTGATAATGTGCTTGAAGTGAGAGCGGGACTCACCCAAGAAATTGGCTTGAAGGAAGGCGATCGGATTTCTGTTAAATTCTTGTTGCCAAAAAATCAATGACCACTATAATTCTAGAGTCAGAAATTATTTACTGATCCTTTAAAGATATTGCTAAGCAATATTTAAAACAAAAAGTAAATAAATTTCAAAATGTTCAAAACTACTTAGTAATTTCTCCCTGAAAGTGCTAAAAGTAGCAGTGGTGAATCTTGAGTGAAAGAAGAGTAAAAAAAATGACAGCTAGCAGAGCAAGAAGCCCTGAACCACAGAGATCCCGTCAACCTCTTGATCGCAAGAATAAATTTCGGCAAGCCAGTCCTCAACCTATCAAAAATCGCAATGTAAAGCGGTTGCCTCGCACTAACTCATTTCCTCTGCCTCTGTGGTTGCGGGTCTTGATGACCACTCAAAAGCTGTCTATCGCTGCGACTGTAATCCTCACTATTTCAGTATTTGCGATCTACGGTTGGACTGTATATGCTCAAGAGCAGTGGAATCAGCAATACAAAAAGCTCGAGCAACTCAAGCGCCAAGAACGGCAATTAACTAATGCAGCAGGTTCATTTGATAATGAGATGCTGCAATCAATTCAAAAAAAACCTGGGGATTTGGTGCGTGAGAGTCCTGAGAAATCAATTTTTTTGCAAGCTGCTCCTCTCCGTCCAAAGCGTGAAGTGCCATCTACGGTGTCTGAACTTCCTAAAAACAAGCACAATGAAAGCCTAGGCTATTAACCAAGAAGGGACGCAAATCGTCCCTTCTTGATACAAAAGCAAAAACCTCGCTACGCGAGGTTTTTGCTTTTGTGGCGTAATGGGCAGGAACTTGACGTGGTTAAATACGATCATAGTTTTGTGCGCGTTACGCGCACAAAACTATGATCGTATTTATTGCAACTTGACATTATGTGTGGAATTGTTGGCTACATCGGACATCGCTCGGCAAATGAAGTTTTAATCTCAGGGTTACGCAAACTCGAATATCGCGGGTATGACTCCGCAGGCGTTGCCACAATTCCCTTTTTCGATGATCCAGCCGATCGCCCAATTGATCGCAGTTTGCATCGGGTCAGAGCAAAGGGCAAGCTAATCCAACTAGAGGAAAAGTTAAAGGCTGATACCGCCCCTCAAGCGTCGATTGGTATTGGTCACACACGCTGGGCAACTCACGGCAAGCCTGAAGAGCATAATGCTCATCCCCATACAAATACGATGGGAAATCTTGCGGTTGTGCAGAATGGGATTGTTGAGAACTACCATATTCTTCGCACTGAGTTAAAACAGCTTGGTCATATTTTTGTCAGCGAAACAGATACTGAAGTCATTCCCCATATGATTGCCGAATTTCTAACTCAGTTGGAAAAGCAAGGCAATATGATTCCTGACAAGTCTCCCTCAGTGCTGTTTGAAGCAGTACGACTGACGATCGCAAAATTGCAAGGAGCCTATGCGATCGCAGTTATTCATGCTGATTATCCCGATGAAATAGTTGTTGTACGTCAGCAAGCGCCGCTAGTCATTGGTATTGGCAAAGATGAGAATTTTTGTGCTTCGGATACGCCTGCGTTAGTCGCCTATACGCGCACCGTAATTTCTTTAGAGAATGGTGAAATTGCACGACTGACTAGAGAATCTGTACAGGTGTATAACGCCAAAGGCGATCGCCTTCGCCGCACGCCCCAGACGCTCAACTGGAATCCTACCATGGTGGAGAAGCAAGGCTTTAAGCACTATATGCTCAAGGAAATCTATGAGCAACCTGGGGTATTTCGGACGGGATTGGCAAGTTATGTGAGTGAGGCTAATAAAGTTGATTTAGGGCTACCCACAGGTTTTATCGAGCCGATTGAAAGGGTGGAGATTATTGCCTGTGGAACCAGTTGGCACGCCTCTCTCGTTGGCAAGTATTTGCTAGAGCAGCTAGCAGGTGTACCAACTAGTGTGCAATATGCTTCTGAGTATCGCTATTCGCCGCCGCCTTCTTTAAAGAATACTCTTGTGATCGGTGTAACTCAGTCGGGCGAAACGGCGGATACTCTAGCTGCATTGGAACTTGCCAAATCAAGAGGCGATCGCTGTCTGGGTATTACCAATCGAGTTGAAAGCTCGATTGGAAGAATTTCGGATGCAGTGATTGATACTCAGGCAGGAATCGAGATCGGTGTTGCGGCTACAAAAACTTTTGTGGCTCAATTGCTGATGTTCTATTTATTAGCATTAGAGTTTGGTGCAGCTAAAGGCACATTAACCGAAGCGAGAAGTCAAGAATTAATTGAAGGATTACGACAACTTCCTGCCTATATGGAACGGATTCTCGAAGGTCAAGAACGCTATATTGAAGATCTTTCGCGTCAATTTACCCATACCAAAGATTTTATCTTCTTAGGGCGCGGCATTAACTTCCCGATCGCCCTCGAAGGTGCACTCAAGCTCAAAGAGATCAGCTACATTCATGCTGAAGGCTATCCTGCTGGCGAAATGAAGCATGGACCGATCGCATTGCTTGATCAAGATGTCCCTGTAGTTGCGATCGCTACTCCTGGGGTAGTATACGAGAAAGTTCTTTCTAATTCTCAAGAAGCCAAAGCGAGAGATGCGAAATTGATTGGTGTTGCGCCTCTTGATGACCCTGCGGCGCATGAGGTATTTGATTACATTTTGCCGATTCCTGTGGTTGATGAGATTTTTTCGCCAATTCTCACCGTGATTCCGTTACAACTGCTGTCCTATCATGTGGCAGCACATCGCGGTTTAGATGTCGATCAACCCCGAAATCTCGCCAAATCTGTCACGGTTGAATAGATTAAAAAGGCGGCGCAATGCGCCGCATTAAAACCCAGAGAAACTTGTAAAAGCTCCGCTTCGCGGAGCTTTTACAAGTTTCTCTAGACAATTTAAAGCCTCAACAGGCTAGGACAATGAAAAAAATTTATGGACAAATATAATCGTCGAAAATTTTTACTTCAGGCTCGCAACTTGACTTATGCTGGAGCAACAAGTTGGCTTTGTAGCTGTGGAGGTGCATTGAGCAACTCTGATGATCGCTCAGCCAATCCATTGCCAAAAGATAGCGAACCAAAAGATAGTGAAGATAAAGATCGGATCATTGTCATTGGTGCGGGTATTGCAGGCATCACAGCTGCCAAAAAATTGCAGGCTCAAGGTTACCGAGTAATTATATTAGAAGGGCGCGATCGCATTGGGGGGAGAATTTGGACAGATAATTCTTTAGGCTTTCCTTTAGATCTCGGTGCTGCGTGGATTCATACCGTTGACGGTAATCCTATCTCGCCATTAGTCAAGCAATTTGACATTCAGACTGTCATCTCAGATCTTAAATCGCAATGGAATTATAAGGGTATCAAGCAACTGCTAAGTGAATCTGATGAACTGCTTATAGACAAAGCTTTTCAATCATTTATGAATAGAGTTAACCAGCTAAAAAAAGACCCAATATCATCGCAGCAGATTACTCTAGCAGATATCGCTCAACAAATAATTGAATCAGAAGAACTCACAGGAGTCACTCTTAAAGGATTTCGGGCAACCCTATTTTCGACAATTGAGAGTGAAGTTGGCGATGATATTGCGAATTTAGGAGTTAAAGGTTTCGATGAAGATTCCGAGTTTTCTGGCGCAGATGTAGTTTTTCCGCAAGGTTATACGCAGATTGTTCAGGCTCTATCCAAAGATTTAGATGTTCGGACTAAGCATCTTGTGAAGCAGGTTGCCTATGATGATAACGGCGTACAAGTGACTACCGATCGTGGAGTTTTTAATGGTTCAAGGGTGATTGTCACGGTTCCATTGGGTGTATTGAAACGTGGTTCTATTAAGTTCTCGCCAGAATTGCCAGATGCGAAGTTAGCAGCAATTGAAGAATTGGGGATGGGAGCTTTAAATAAACTAGTATTAAAATTCCCTAAACAGTTTTGGCCATCACAGCCTCACACCATGGCATATATCAATGGCAATATTGCCGATCGCTATGTTGAATTTTACAACTGGCAGAAATATATTCAGCAGCCGATTTTAGTCGCCTTGTTTAGCAGTGATTTTTCGCGATCGCTCTCACAGATACCTGAATCTGAAGTCAAGCAAAACATTATGTCTGATTTACAAGCGATGTTTGGCAATGATATTCCGTTGCCAACTGCTGCAATATTGACCAAATGGCATGATGACCCTTTTGCCTATGGTTCCTATTCCACTTTTTCGCTCAATGGTTCTATTCAAGACTGCGATCGCTTGGCGGAACCTATAGGCGATCGGGTGTTTTTTGCGGGTGAGGCAACCTATGGAAAACATATAGGAACTGTTCATGGAGCGTTATTGAGTGGCGAGAGAGAAGCTAATAGAATCGCTACCAAAAAATCTTCCCTCAAGTTTTAAGCTCAAATAGCGATCGCCTATGAGAGAAAATGGTTATAATTTAGAGATTAAGTTGTGTAAGAGAAATTACAATGTCAACTGTTGCTGTGATTAAAGAACATATTGAGATGACTCTAGGAGTGTGCGGTGGGAAACCTCGTATTGCTGGACATCGGATCACGGTGCAAAATATAGCAGTGTGGCATGAGCAAATGGGAATGTCTCCTGATGAAATTTTGCTGCACTATCCCAGCATCAATTTGTCAGATATTTACGCGGCTTTGGCATATTACTATGATCATAGAGAAGAAATTAGAAAGCAAATTGAGGATGATGAATCTTTTGCTCTAGAAATGAAGAAGACGACTATTTCTCTTGTACAACAAAAGTTGAGAAATCAGCGTGAAAGATAGAATTAGGTTTCATTTGGATGAAAATATCAGTCAGGCGATCGCTAATGGTTTGAGAAGAAGAGGGATTGATGTAACAACGACTCCAGAAGAGAATCTAATTGGCAAGTTGGATGAGGAACAGTTGGCTTTTGCTATATCTCAGGAACGAGTAATTTTTACTCAAGACACTGATTTTCTGAGGCTTCAGCAGCAGGGTGTTTCTCATTATGGTATTGCTTACTGTCAACAAAAAAGTAAGTCTATTGGGGAGATTGTGCAGGGTTTAGTTTTGATGTGGCAAGTGCTTGAAGTGGATGAAATGATGGATCATCTTGAATATTTGTAAGAGAATTAAGATTGCTGTTCAAAAAATTACCCCTCAAGCTTTAAACTCCAAGAGCGATCGCATCCTAATCTCAAATCAACCGCGATCGCATTCAGTTGTAGCTTTTGTTAGCGAAGCGTAACACACAAATAGTTAGCATAAAAAAGACTTGAGTGCATTACATTCTATTAATTTACCATATTGGATAGATCTTTAGATTTAGGAGCTAGTTCAAAAACTAATTGCGAACCGTAAAAACATACATCAAATTCTTGGAAAAAGTTAATTCTTCCTAACAGTAAAGGTATATTTTCAGCTTTTGTCCAAGCAAAAACTAAAGTGGCAGGTGCAAATTGATCGATTGTCGCTGATAAGATAATTCCTTTGGCAGCGAATTTGGCTAGATTTCCTGCCAATGTAACTGACGTGTTATGGTCATTCCAATTTAGTCCTAATTGAACTCCTATTTCATAGGGGAGAACATTGACACTTGCTCCAGTATCTAATAAGCCTGATGTTGAAATAGAAGCGTCTTGGGATGATAAGGTCAAGGTGAGATAGGGGACAAGGCTAGTTTCTCCCGCAGAGTTAGATTTTTCGACAAAGTTAAACCGTTTTCTCAATGTCATTCTATTTTGCTTCTTTCTCTAATAAATGTTGTTGCAGCATATCCGTCAAAACTCTTTCTGCGGAGAAAGCGTTGTATGGCGACCAAATTTCATAGGTTTTTCCATTTTCGAGAATATCTGAGGTTTGTTCGTCTTTAGTTAGTTCTGTTGCTAAAAACTGTATGGCTTTAACCTTTTCAAAGTGGGATAGCTTTTGTAGTGATGGCAAGATCTCTGTTAATGTCATAGAAATACAGGAGAAATATTAGCTAGATTATAGTGCGATATTTTATAAACTCAAAAAAACATCCCTCAAGTTTTAATTCCGAGGGGCGCGGATCGCAATCTAATCTCAAATCATTCAGTTGTAGCGTATGTTAGCGAAGCTTAACGTACAAATTAATGTGACAATCGACAAATCGCGTAGGGGCATAGCATTACCACAGCCATCTATCAATTTTAAGATTCCCTTGATTTGGGAATGCTTTGCCCACAACCTCACAACGCAGGGACAATTTATCGGTGAAAGCGAAGAGGGTTCTGCATTTGCGAATAAATATGGTCATGGTGTGTTGAGAAATTGTGGCGCAAATGCAAAACCCCTACATCCGTGAAATCCATTAATCCGTTTAATCTGTGTTCTAGCGGCGAGAGGGAAAAAGAGAAAGAAGGGTAGAGTGAAAGTTGTCCTCACGACAAGATAGAGGCAACCACCCGAAAACCGAAGCTGTAGAACCCTTTACTTTCGCTCTCCCCGTAACGAACCGCAGAACGACAACCGATCGCACCGTCATTCCAAGAACCACCACGGAGAAGTCTTTTCGCTTGTTCTCCATCGCTTAGCCACGCAGAGCCATCTTGCGGTATTCCATTGTAGTTATCATGCCAGATATCTTCGCACCATTCCCTCACATTACCATGCATTTGATATAACCCCCATGCATTCGGTGTGAAGCTGTCAACATTATCTCTTCTCTCGCGGTATTCTCCTTTTGGTGCATCATCATAGGGATAATTACCATTATAGTTAACCAGATAAGGTGTAATCGTTGCGCCAAAATGGAAAGGAGTAGTTGTGCCACAGCGACAGGCGTATTCCCATTCAGTTTCACTAGGCAATCGAATCAGCTTTCCAGTTTTCTGCGAAGCTTTCTCACAAAACTCCCTAGCATCTTCCCACGAAACGCCGACTACTGGCTGATCTTCGCCTTGAAACCAACCATAATACTGTTCTGATGGTTTCGTTCCCATTATAGCTTGCCATTGAGTATCAGTAACAACATATTTTCCCATCCAAAATTCTTTCAGGGTTGCTTCATGAATAGGCTGCTCATCTCCATGTTCCTTACTTCCCATCATAAATTTCCCCGCAGGAATCCGCACCAGATCGAGGGTTACGCCATTGCCCAGATTTTCGCGAATATATTGCGCCTTTCCTTTTTTACGATCTAGCTCGACTTTTGTCTTCGTACCAAATCCCAGAAAGCCACTACTTTCTTTAACCAACCGAGCTTTAAAATACTCAAATTCAAACTCGCCTTGAGCAGGTTTATTCTGTTGCTGCCACTTGATCCGTTCTGCTTCAGCTTCTTGTTGACGCTTTAGCCGTTCTTGATCTTCAGCCTGTTTGCTCAACTGCTCCAAGAGCCAAAGCGTTTCCTGTTCTTGCTTCTGTCTTTCTGCTTCCGATGCTTGTTGCAATCTCAACAGTTCAGCCTCCACTTGCCGACTCTTCAAATGTGCTGCTTCGGCAACCTTTTTTTGTCGATCCTCAAGTTGGCGATCATACTCAGCCTGCTTCGGCGCAATAACCCGCGCCTTAACTTCTTCGATATCATTTTCACGCAAGCCAAGCTTTATCTCGCAAGCTTCAATCTCTAGTTGTGTAGGTTGATTAAAAGGGAATAATCCATGATTTATCGTATCTATCAGTGCTTTTTCGTATTCTTCTAGATTTTTTGCATACTCTAGCCAAGGAAGTAAAACTTCCCGTTCGATCCTTTTCGCATCCTCATTTGCAACTCCATATTGTTGTTGAGCTTTAGATATTAACAGACGGGTAAAAGGAAGGATTTTTCCATTTTGCGAAGTAATTAATTCGTCGATCTCCTTACGAAATTTTAGCTTTGGATCCTCTTGTGGCGATCTTGCTAAAACAATACGATGACCAGTTTCATCAAGCGACATCTTTGGAGTCATCCGATCATTCGCTAATTGTACCTTTTCTGTCACATATGAATGCAGATCGTCAACTGTAATTCCTATATGCTTATTCCGTGCTGCCGCACCAGTCCTCAACCCTTCTACCAAAAAATGAGTATACAGTGACAGGTCAAACCCTTCTTGTTCAAACGCATATTGGGTTGAATCAGACGCAGTTAAAATTGCCCAGCCAGTACCCTCTAATTCAGAGATAACATCGATACCAGAGCCTTTTGCCTTCATACTCTTAGGAAAAGCGCCACTGTAGCAACAGTCTAAAATTACTACGATCTGACTAGCCCTACTTTGCCTCATAGCATCTCGTAAAACATCTGAAGAAAGTGCTGTTCCTATCAAATCATTCCCTTCAGTCGATATTCCTGTGAGATAGAACTTTCTAAATTTGTCTAGAGTTCCATGTCCAGAAAAATAAAACAGCAATTTATCTTCGGGCTGACGATTTAAAAAGAGACGAGAAATTGCCCTTCTAATCTGAGTCTCATCAGCGTCTGGTAAAACCGTTACATCCGAATTAGTAAAGTCGCCCATATTAGGATCAACTAAAATTTGTCGCAATGCCTCTATGTCCCGCACTGCACTAGGCAAAACTGGAAAGTCAGATATATTTATGTACTGGCTATTACCAACTAAGAGTGCGTACTTCCCCATAGCCACTACGAATTTTTAATTAATTTCTCAATACTCAGCATAACCCTTTCTACCTCTTCAGGATTATTTGCAGTCAGCTTCACCTTTTTTTTGTCACCATCAACCTCTAGCTCAATGGCAATAGGCGATCTCAAGTAGTCACCTAAAAATCCAAACACTTTTTTGATATTCTCCGTTCTGACTAATGCCTTTAGCATTCCTACGATAGGTCTGCCCAACCCACTCATATTGCCATCTGGTGGATTAGAATCGCGCACAAGATCAACTGAATCAATATCACTGCGATCGCTTAATTCTTCCAGCAACCTTACTACCTCATCATCTCGCTCTTCACTCTTCAAATCTGGATCGATAAAAGTAATCGTCAAAGCAATCGTGCCAGTATTGTTCTCAGAGTTCATAACTTCAGTAGATTTTTATTGATTAGCGATTATTCTATAATATTTCATAAAATCCACAAAGAAACATGAAATGGTTTGACAGCCTAGCTAACACAATCACCAACTCGCTCTGGCAAGCAAACTGTCCATTGTGCAAACGTCCCAGCGATCGCATTTTATGCAAAGACTGCGATCGCCAAATAGCCGCTTATCAATCACCAGATTTTTTGCAAAAAGATTACCCAATTACACCAGAGATTCCGCTTTATAGTTGGGGCATTTATGACGGCGCATTGAAACGTGCGATCGCGGCTTGCAAATATGACAATCATCCTGAAATTATGGAAGCGATCGCTGAAAAGATTGCCGACACATGGAAGCGATCGGCAAATACTAAAACCCTAAGTTTAAAAAAGATTTCCGTAATTCCCATTCCCCTTCATGCAAACAAATTAAAATCGCGAGGATTTAACCAAGCAGAACTACTTGCCCGTCGTTTTTGTGATTTGAACGCAATCCCATGCAAACCGCAATTATTGCGACGAGAAAAGGATACTAAGGCGCAGATGCAAACCAAGAGCAAACAAGAGCGTGAAGAAAATTTATCTAAAGCTTTTACAGTTCCGTTAAACCAACAGTCCAAGCCCCAAGATGTAATTCTATTTGATGACATTTATACGACTGGCGCAACTATCCGCGAAGCGATCGCCACTCTTGTTGCCAATAACATCAAAGTAAAAGGAGTTATTGTCTTAGCTCGCCCCCAATTTAAAACCTAAAACCTAGAAAGCAAACAGCTAAAAGTTTTCAGCTAATTGTGGGTTTCAAGTTCAGATTTCATTTTTTCGAGCGTCATATTCATCTGATCGAACATTTGCTGTGGCGTGATCCCAAAATTACCTAACTGATTTTCCAATTGCTTTAGGGTCATCTGCGCCATAAAATCATCGGACAACTCAAATCGTTTCATAAAAATCTTATAACGATCCATCATCTCTTCCATTTTTTCGATAAAGAGAATTTTGCCCTCACGATCAAACTTGCCATAGCTACCGCCAAGCTGAGTTAGAGCTTGATAATCTTGAAATAGATTACGAGCTTCATGTTGAACAATTTCAGAATCAAAAAATGCCATTTTATTGCTCTGGTTTACTTAATACCTATTCTAATTTTACAAGTATGGTCAACTTTACAGAAATTAACCGAAGTGGAGATATCCACCCTTAAACAAAAAAAGTCGCGCTGTGCGCGACTTTTTTTGTTTAAGTCATAATTGGCACTGCGCGATCGCGTTTTCGAGGTAAAAACCTCACTGAAACACGCTTTAGATGACATTTATCTTCAAGCTCGCGGACATAGTCAACAGCTTCGCCCTCATGTTCACGATTGTCAAGTATTTCAAGTAAGCTCAAAATTTCTGTATCTAAACCTGGCTGACCTATAAATAAATGCATTAGGGTTTCGCAATTATCATCGTCAGGATAGATCGGAATGTAGTAGATGTAAGGGGTTTCCATAAGCTCCATAGTACTGCGTGGATTTAGTCACACTTTGAAATAATCTAAATTTTTGTAAATCTTAGATCGAAGTTATGGCAGTTAAGCCAACTGCAACAAACATACAACATTGCATTAAAGCGTAAACTAGGAATCTACAATAGAAACACAAACACACGCCAAATCAGCAAAGGCGATCGCAATACAGCAATTTACGATCACCCTAACCACAATAAATTCTTTAAAAGTGTTTCTCAGCAACAAGTTTAAAGAATTTATTGGTTAGGTCTTGAAAGTAAAGCGCTGTGGATAGCCTACGCAAACAAAGTGCGATTTATTTAATCATGCTCAACCCAGACCCAAATTCAATTCAGCTCACCCAAGATGACTACGAGCGCTACTCGCGTCACTTGATCTTGCCTGAGGTTGGCGTAGAAGGACAAAAGCGTCTCAAGGCTGCCAGCGTACTGTGTATCGGTACGGGTGGCTTGGGTTCCCCTTTGTTGTTATATCTCGCCGCCGCAGGTGTCGGACGCATTGGCATCGTGGACTTTGATGTGGTGGACACATCTAACCTCCAGCGTCAAGTCATTCATAGCACTAGCTCGGTCGGCAAACCGAAGATCGAATCTGCCAAGGCGCGAATTCTAGAAATCAACCCCTATTGCCAAATCGATCTATACAACACACATTTATCTTCAGCCAATGCGCTAGAGATTGTTGCTCCCTACGACATCGTTGTCGATGGTACGGATAACTTCCCCACGCGCTACCTTGTAAATGATGCCTGTGTATTGCTAAATAAGCCTAACGTCTATGGCTCAATTTTCCGCTTTGAAGGACAGGCGACCGTCTTCAATTATGAAGGTGGCCCCAACTATCGCGATCTTTATCCAGAGCCACCACCTCCAGGATTAGTCCCCTCCTGCGCAGAAGGCGGCGTTTTAGGTATTCTGCCTGGAATTATTGGTGTAATCCAAGCTACAGAGACTGTCAAAATCATTCTAGGGCAGGGAAATACTCTGAGTGGACGCTTGTTACTTTATGATGCCCTCAAGATGACCTTCCGTGAGCTAAAGCTCCGTCCAAACCCAGTCCGTCCTGTAATCGAAGAATTGATCGATTATCAGATGTTCTGCGGTATTCCCCAACAAAAAGCAAACGAAATGGAAGCACAACAGGCGATCGCCGAAATTACTGTTACCGAACTTAAAGCAATCATTGACGCTGGCGCTGAAGACTATGTGATCATTGATGTCCGTAATCCCAATGAGTGGGAAATTGGCAAAATCCCTAACACAGTTCTAGTGCCATTGCCAGAAATTGAAAATGGCAATGGTGTAGAGAAAGTCAAGGCTTTGCTAAATGGGCATAAGTTAATCGCACATTGCAAAATGGGTGGGCGATCGATGAAGGCTTTAGGCATTCTCAAGCAAGCTGGCATTGACGGGATCAATGTACAGGGCGGCATTAATGCATGGAGCGAGCAAATCGATCCTTCAATTCCCAAATACTAATACCAATTCACAAAAGTGTGCACACACTTTTGTGGATGGAAAATCAAACCCAGTAAGGGATTTAACAGCACAAAATGACTACGCCATTTTGTGCTTTGGTATAAATAATTGGTATAAATAAAAAGAGAGAGGGTGCAAAGCACCCTCTCTCTTTTTTATCGGTTTAAGGTTAATTCTTTTTTGTTACCTAAAATTCCCTGTGGTCGCCAGACCATTAGCAAAATTAAAGTAACACCAATCAGCATTAACTGAATTGCCTCGAACCTGCCACCATCAGCGCGAATTTGTTCGGGCAGAAATCTGGGTAGAGCATTGTAAATCTGAAAAATCACCGCACCGAGAATTACGCCAAGATTATTACCCGCGCCGCCAATGGTGACAATTGTCCATGCTTGGAACGTGATCAAGGGAACAAAGTTATCGGGATAAACTGTGGTTAATTGCCAAGCGTAAAATGATCCCGCTAAACCACCGATCGCACCACCGATCGCAAAGGCTTGGAGTTTATACCAAAATACATTTTTGCCCAGCGCCTTGGCAACTTCCTCATCTTCACGGATCGCCTTGAGCACTCGTCCCCAAGGCGATCGCACTAGCCACTCTAAACGCCAGTACACTACAACTACGACCACCAATAACAGAGCTGCTAACACAAAAGAATAATATTGACGTGAGACGAGATTAACCAATGGCAGTGGGAAATCCTGAACGCCTCTTGTGCCCTTGGTCAGCCATTCTTCATTGTTCACAAATAGACGCACCATTTCAGACACGCCGATAGTAACGATCCCCAGATAGTCTTCGCGCAATTTCAATGCGGTGCTGCCGATAATTATTCCAAGCAATCCTGCGATCGCAGCGGCGATCAGAAATGCCAAAAACCAAGGCACACCATTGAGACTGAGCAACACCGTGGTATATGCCCCAACCGTCATAAACGCTACATGACCAAAGTTAACTAATCCTGCAAATCCCCATTGCAGATTTAGCCCTAGACTAAACAGCGCAAAGATTGCTGCGTTAATGAAAAGCGTTGAGATGTATTCGATCATAAATAAATTTACCCAACCATAAAAGTAGAGGGTTCAAGGCTCGCCTAACTTTTATGGGTTTGCTATAAATTGACTGCGCTAGCGATATAGTAAGTCTAGACTGGTATGCTTGAAAACACCATGAGTCTATGCATTAATCCCACTTGCCCCAGCCCTAATCAACCCGATAATGACAATTCCCCAACTTGTCAAGGATGCGGCTCCGAATTATTGATCGATGGTTGTTATACAGTCACTAAATTATTAAGTGATTCTGGGGGCTTTGGGATGATCTATGAAGCTGCCGATCGCGCAGGTAAGCCCAAAATCCTCAAGATCCTTAAACAAGAATTGAATGCAGACAGTAAGGCTGTGTCGCTGTTTCAGCAAGAAGCTCTTGTCCTTGGGCAGATAGAACATGCAGGGATACCAAAGATTGAGACCTATGTGCACCACAATCTCGAAAATGGGACAATGCTGCATGGAATTATCATGCAAAAGATCGAGGGACTAAATCTCGAACAATGGATCAATCAACGCGATCGAAAACCGATCGCGCAAAAACGGGCAATCACTTGGCTGCGGCAATTGGTAGATATTCTTGCAGTAGTACATCGCAGCAAATATTTTCATCGCGATATTAAACCCGCAAATATTATGTTGTCCCCTTCAGGGCAGCTAGTTTTAATTGATTTCGGCACAGCTCGTGAAGCCACACATACGTATCTGGCTAAGATTGGTGGCTTGCAGGGGATTACAAGCATTTGCTCAGTGGGCTATACTTCGCCCGAACAGGAAAAAGGCTTTGCTGTTCCACAGTCAGATTTTTATGCCCTTGGCTGCACGATGCTCCATTTGGTGACAGGAAAATATCCCCTTGACACTTATAATCCTGATCGCGATTCTTTTGAGTGGCGATCATCCGCGCCTGAAATTTCGGAAGAATTTGCCGATTTAATTGATGCAATGATTGCGCGTAAGCCTAGCGATCGCCCAATTAATTGTGAATCGATTTTAAAAATCCTCAAGGAAATTGAACTGATCGATAAACTTGCGCCTAACGACAAGACTAAAGCTAAGCGTAAATCAATTAAAAAGTCGATTAAAGACTCAACCCGCAAACCGACTTCACCGATTTTGCTGACTGTATCAGTGATGCTAGCAGCCTTGGCGGGACTGAGTATTGGGACGGTAATTAAGATTTCTACGATCGGCAATTTTGATGATTTTAGTATTCAACTGCCAGTTTTCCAAAAAAAGCGTCTGACTCCGACAAAATTTTTGCAAAAACATACTGATGCGATTCAAAGTGTAGCGCTTAGTCCAGACGGCAAGATAATTGCTAGCGCTAGTGATGATGGAACCGTTAAGCTATGGGAACTAGAGGGAGATAACACTACTCCAATTAAAGAAATAAAAGATCAAGGCGGATGGGTGCGCGCAGTGGTTTTTCTATCCGATCGCCAAATCATCACTGCTGGTCAAGATAAAAATATCAAAATCATTGATATCGCTTCAGGTAAAGTGGTCAAAACTCTGAGTGGTCATACAAACCTGATTAATAATTTGGCGATCGCCCCTGCAAGCGATCTACTAGTTAGCGGCAGCTATGACAATACGGTAAATCTCTGGCAAATCTCTACGGGTAAACTACTGCGATCGCTAACGGGACATACTGATAAAATTTGGGGTTTAGCCATTTCGCCAGATGGTAAGCAAGTTGTCAGTGCCAGTCGCGACAAGACAGTAAAAATTTGGGATGTGAAGACAGGCGAAAACTTAAAAACTCTTGAACATCCATCAGGAGTTACCTGTGTATTAATAACTCCTGATGGTAAGCGCGTGATCAGTGGTAGTAATGACAACTTAATTCGAGCATGGGATATAGCTTCAGGGAAAAAGCTATATGAATTAAGAGAGCATAAAGATGCGATCGGTGCGATCGCAATTACTAACGACGGTAAATATCTCTTTAGTGGCGGCAAAGATAGCCAGAATTCTATCCATTTATGGAATCTACAAACGAAATCTTCCATCTGGAATTTGATCGGTCACACAGATTTGGTAACTTCTTTAGTGATTACTCCAGATCAGCTCAAACTAATTAGCAGTAGCCAAGATAAAAATATTAATATTTGGGAAATACCTAAACCTTAAGGACTTGAAGTCAATTATTTGGTCTGATTTTTATAGTTGTAGGCACTTGCATTAAGACAGATCGTACTTCAAGAGATAAGGGCGCAAAGCATCTTATCTCTTGAAGTACGATCTATTAACTCCTACTAATACCAAAGCACAAAGTGGCACAGCCATTTTGTGCTTTTAAAACCCTTACAGGGTTTGGTTTTTAATTCACAGAAGTGTTATCACACTTTTGTGAATTGGTATAAAATGCAATAGATATTAAACTATTGAGAATAGATGTTCTGAAATACTTATCTTTCGCGGCAAAAAATTCCCAGATCACTTGCTGAATGTAGGCTACGATATTAAGTAAGCAAGAATTAAGGCTTTAATTTTCGTGCTTTGCATAGTTACATAAGCTTTTGATCAAATGAACCACAATGAATTTTTGAAACTGCGGCAAAGCCACACTTTCAAAAATTCATTGTGGTTTGGGGTTGCTCGAAAAGCACTGTAAGGTAACATTACGTAGAAGGAAATTCTGTAATTGCCTAATTCCAAGGCTGATACGTGGGGCATTACCTATAAATCCAAATTTTTAGATAGGGCAAGCTCTGTCTGAGTTGATCTTCTTAGTTAGCAGGAGAAGAATTAACATCTTCTTTCTGCGTAATGTAAGTAATTAAATATGCAATGACAAAACTTATCAATATAAGCTGGGTAAACTTTATCTGTGTTTTTTATTGTTCCGAGACACTAAGTAAACTTTTAGTAAATTGCAAAATGCATCTGAAATGCTACAAAAAAGAAAAAGCCTCAATCTGATTTTTACTACTTGTTTAGGGCTTCTAATTAATGTCTCAGGAACTATTTTCCTACCCCCAGATCAGCAAAAAATGGAAGCTCAAAGGGCGCTTCAGGTTCGGACTGACCAATGGCTAAAAGTTGAACAAGTGTCGGGCAATGTCACATATCGAAATTTATACAATTATGCGAATCGACCAGCGAGGGTTGGCGATCGCTTACAAGCCGCCAGTGATGAAATTTCTACAGGCGCGAATAGCTCGGCAGTTTTGAGCGTTGATACTGGAGTTGGGTCAATCTATGTGACAGAAAATACAACTATCCAAATCCGTTCTTTTCGGGTTGCCTCAGATAATGGACGGATCACTAATTTGTTTGTGCCTCGTGGTAAGGCAAGACTACAGATTCGTAAATTTACGAATCGTGGATCTCAACTCAATATTCAGACTCCTGCGGGCATAAGTGGGGTACGGGGGACAAAGTATGTTGTGCGCGTCAAACCAAACGGCAATATGCTTCTGACAACATTTCAGGGAAGCGTGGCAACATCAGCTCAAAATCAGACAAAAATAGTTAATGGCGGGTTTCAGAATTTGACGGTTGTTGGTAAACCTCCATCAAATGCAGTACCAATTCGCAACGATGCAAGTTTGAACTATGTAATTAATAAAAAAACATCAGGTTCAGGACGTTCTATTGTTTTATCTGGTTACACTGATCCTTTTAATACTGTTAAGGTAGATGGGTTGGAACAGTCTTTAGATAGTAGCGGAAGGTTTTCCCTACAATTACCTGCTACTTCAAATTTAAAAGTAAAAATAACAGTGGAAACTTCTTTGGGGAAAGTGCAAATCTATGAGATTCCGATTCTCTGAATTTATTTCTCAACTTTTTCCTAAAAAGCATGTAAATCCAAACATAATTTTTTTTGCTTTTCTAATGCTTATGATCGATGTATCGGGGATTTCTTTATTATCTCAAGAACATCAAAAAGTTGCAGCTCAAAAAGATATTCAGATTCGGACTGATCAATGGTTAAAGGTTGAAGAAGTGACAGGAAATGTCACATATCGTAATTTCTACAACTATGATAATCGTCCTGCAAGAGTAGGTGATCTTTTACAAATTGCTAGTGATGAGATTTCGACAGGAGCAAACGGCTCGGCAGTTTTGACCGTAGATACAGCCGTAGGCTCGATCTATATTGCCGAAAATACAACTATCCAAATTCGTTCTTTTCGGATTGCCGCTGATAATGGGCGGATTACCAATTTATTTGTACCGCGCGGTAAAGTAAGACTACAGATCCGAAAATTTACCCATCGGGGATCTCAGATTAATATCCAAACTCCTGCTGGCATCAGTGGGGTACGCGGTACGCAGTATATTGCATTCGTTAAACCAAATGGAGATATGTTGATTACCACAATTGAGGGGAGTGTGGCGACTACAGCTCAAAACCAGACCGAAATAGTCAATGGTGGATTTCAAAACATCACAGTTGTCGGTGAACCACCTTCGACACCCATTCGTTTTACAGATGACGCAAGTTTGAGATATATAATTAATAGACAAGTATCAGGTTTAAGCCGTTCTATAAGTATGTCGGGTTACACTAGTCCTTTTAATACCGTTAAGGTAGATGAATTGGAACAATCTTTGGATGGCAATGGAGAGTTTTCCCTAAAATTTCCTGCAACTTCAAGCCTAAAAGTTAAAGTAACAGTGGAAACTCCTACGGGAAAGATACAAGTTTATGAGATCCCCATTCTCTGAGTTTATTTCTCGATTATTTCCTAAATTGTTAACAAATTACCCAACTAAACGCTGGCGATCGCGTTTAGTTGGTTTGATATTTCGGGCATTACCTACAGTATTTGCCATAATTATCATAATTCCCCTGCTTTCCCTTGGTTTTTTACAAACGATCGAATTTTGGGCATACAACAGTTTTACGAACTGGCGGGGTGATAGACCTTGGGATGAGCGCGTCATAATTATTGCCATTGACGATAAGAGCCTCAGTGAAATTGGCAGATTCCCGTGGACTCGTAATCTATATGTCCAGCTTATCCAAAAACTTGAACAAACTGAAGCCAGTATTGTCGGTTTTGATATTTTATGGCCTGAAGCGAGCCTCGCTGATCAGCAATTAGCTGCGGCAATTTCTCGATATCAGAAAGTAGTTCTAGCAATGGCTTGGGATAAGTCTGGACAACCACTACTGCCGATCGCACCTATCAATAATGTAAGTTTGGCAGTTGGGCATATTCTTAAGCGTGAAGATACAGATGGAGTTGTGCGTCAAGTTGATTTGCAAATCAAAAATATTCCGACTTTTGCTGTGTCGGTATTACAAGCCTATGACTTTATAAGCGCCTCTAATACTCTATTGCCAGAGCTAGATCAAACCTTAACTATTAATTGGACAAAGAGAGTTAAGGATATGCCACAAATCTCATTTAGTGATGTCATTGATGGCAAAATTCCTGCTTCAACATTCCGCAATAAAATTGTCTTGGTTGGCGTAACAGCTTCAGGCGTAGATGATTTAGTAACTCCGCTTGATCGGAACCCTCCAGCAAGTGGAGTGCATTTACATGCAATGGTTTTGCAAAATCTACTGCAAAAAAATTCTTTTGGGGTTGCTAAACCTGTCAATGTTTGGAGCATTGCTCTATTGGGGAGTCTGATTATTGGCTTGATTTTCCCAAGACAAAATTTATGGACTGGAACTATAAGTGCTTTTGTTCTATCTGGACTATGGCTGATCATTTCTTTCGTCGCTTTTAAAGCTAACTACTTAATTGAGATAGCTGTACCAATTTTAATGTTTCTGTTAACAGGTTTTGCGATCGCTTTACAAGAACGTTGGCAAATCCAGCGATCGCTGAAGATAGCCGATTCTCAACTTCAATACGAATCTACCCATGATCATTTAACAGGATTATACAATCGGACTCTAATCGAAACCCGTTTGCAAAACCTGCTTCATCCCCAAGATGTAACCTCTCAAAGAGGCTACAGCCGAAATCTTATAGCTATTTTTTGGATTAATTTAGATCGCTTTAAAACTATTAATGACACCTTTGGGCATCCAGTTGCCAATCTGATCCTAGTTGCAGTCGGCCAATGTTTGAGTAATTCTATTCCTTCTAACGCATCAGTTGCTCGTTTTGGCGGTGCAGAGTTTGTCATCCTCCTAGAAAAATTAGGCGATCAACAAGAGGCGATCGCTATAGCCGATCAGATTCAAGCAATATTGCAAGATCCTTTTACAATCAATGATCATGAGATTAAGGTCGAGGCTAATATTGGCATAAAGTTTCATCAAATTAATAACATTGACAATCCTGATTCTCCTGAGATAATTTCTCCTGAGATTCTCCTCAGAGATGCTGATACAGCCATGTTTTATGCGAAAAAGCTGGGTAATTCATGCAATAAGGTCTTCGATACTTCTATGAGAGAACGTGTGCTCAAACGACTAAAGCTCGAAAAAGATCTCCGCAAAGCTGTTGCTCTCTGTCAATCTGCTCCTAGTAATCAAGAAGACCAAGAATTTCTGATCTACTATCAACCAATTCTATCTCTCAGTGATATGGAAATAGTAGGATTAGAAGCTTTAATTCGATGGAAACATCCTGAACGTGGCTTAATATCTCCAATTCAATTTATCCCCCTAGCCGAAGAGACAGGGCTTATTATTCCAATTGGTGATTGGATTATGCGAAATGCTTGCTTACAGGTGAAATCTTGGCAACAACGTTTTCCTAAGGCTAAAGATATTACAATTAGCGTCAATCTATCCCCCAAACAATTGACACAAAATGATGTGCTAGAAAAATGTCTTAGCATTCTCCAAGAGACACAGCTATCTTCTGAATATCTCAAAATCGAATTAACTGAAAGCTCTATTATGGAAAATCCTGATTTTGCAATAAGCATCCTCAATCAGATGCGGCAAGCAGGGATTAAGATTTATATTGATGACTTCGGCACAGGCTATTCATCGCTTGCCTATTTACATGAGTTTCCTTTCGATGGTTTAAAAATAGATCGATCGTTTGTCAACAATATTCATAAAAATTCAAATGGAATGGAAATCCTTCAGGCTATTATATCCTTGGCGCATAGTGTCAAGGCTCATATTGTCGCAGAAGGGATTGAAAACTTAGCCCAGTTGAATTATTTGCAAGATTTACTTAGTGAAGAAGGCGATGGTCAGGGGTTCTTTCTATTCCGTCCTCTTGATGTTGCTGCGATCGAAGCAATTTTCCAAACAACATAAGGTTTTGTAGTGCGGCGAAGCCGCACTACAAAACCTTATTTGATCGCAACTTCAAGTTTGTGCTGATTCCAGAGCTTTTGATAAAGCTGAGACTCAGCGAGTAACTCAGCATGAGTACCAACTTGGACGATTTTACCTGCATCCATAAGAATAATGCGATCGCAAGTTGATGCAGCAGATAGATTATGGGTAATAAATAACACGGTCTTATTCCGAGGAAGATTCCCCAAAATTCCTGTAGCAGTTTGATTGTCCACACTTGAGAGCGCATCATCTAACACCAAAATCGGTGTGTCAACGAGTAAGGCTCTAGCTAGGGCTGTACGCTGTCTTTGTCCACCTGACAGAGTAATTCCCCGCTCACCGACTAGCGTGTCATATTGCTTTGGAAACTTAAGAATCTCTTGTTCAATACGAGCTTGATTGGCAAAGTTTTCCACTTCATGATCGTAAGCTTGGGGCTTACCGTAGCGAATGTTGTCACGCATCGTCGCACTGAATAAGAAACTATCCTGCGGGACGAAAGAGATAATCTCGCGCAAGTCTGCGATCCGCATTTTAGTAATATCTACACCATCAATAAAAATTTGATCTGATGGAACATCAACTAAACGCATTAAGGCACTAGCAAAAGTAGATTTGCCAGAACCAACTGTTCCTAAAATCGCAACTGTTTCTGATGGATAAATTGTAAAACTAACGTGATTGAGGGCAGGTTGACTAGAGCCGTCATAGGTGAATGTGAGATCGCGTGCTTCGATTTTGCCTGTAACTTGATCTTTGGAGAGTGCGATCGCATCGACGCTGTCAACAATCGCTGGGGGCATATCGAGAATGCCTTGAATCCGCCCAATACTGACTAGCCCGCGTTGATAAGTGACCATCACAAATCCTAAAATCGCAGTTGGGAAAATTAATCGTTCCACATAAATAATCAGTGTCAGCAAATCGCCAATTTTAAAGGTCGTATTCGCTGGATTGGCTAACTTTTCACCACCAAACCAAATTAATACTAAAAAGCTAATACTGGCAATTCCGCCCAATAGTGGAAATAAAATATTACGGCTACGCGCCATTCTTAGATTGGCATCAAGTAAGCGATCGTTTAATTTCCCAAAAGCTCCCCGCTCATTGTCCTCCTGAGCATAGGTTTTGATCAGTGCCATGCCATTGAGGTCTTCTTGCAAGAGCGAACTTACATTTGATAGTTCTTCTTGAACTTCTAACTGTTCATCACGCAATTGGCCGCTAAATCTCTGCACAATCAACAACATGATCGGATAAACAGAGACCGATAGCAAAGTCAGTATCGGATCGATCGCTACCATTGCGGGCAGTGTCAGGCTATATACAAATACTGAATTGATAATGCTGAGCAGTGCAAATCCCATCAAGCGGCGGATATTTTCCACATCGCTAGTAACGATGCTAATCGTTTCGCCTGCGGAATTGTTGGCAAAATAGCTTGGTGGCAATTTGAGTAAATGCTCAAAAATTTGTTGCTTGAGGCTATACTCAATTTTGCGCCCGATCCCAAAAATCCAGACACGGGATGCCATACGGATGATCCACATCAGCGACGACAAGCCGATAATCATCCACACATATTGCATTAATGTATGGAGATCGCCAGATGTAATCTTGTTAAGATCGTCAACTGCGGATCTAATCAGCCAAGGGATATATGTACCAAGACAGTTTGCCGCTAGTAGGGCAATTGTGCCCACGGCTAAGTCACTCCAGTAAGGACGGAGATAGTTTTTGAGGTTTTGAAATTGCGATCGCGCCATAATATATCCATACTACTTTATTTTGTTAAAAGCTTGCTTAGTAAGCCTTTGATTCAAAATAAGTGATGTTGATTAAACTGGTTGACGCGATTCAAGAATAATTTTTAGCTGAATTTCTGATGCTTTGCGATCGCGCTATTCGCATCCAGTCCTACAACAAATAGATCTCCTAGTGATTCATTGATGCATGACAATCGTGCGATCATTCACTTAGATAGCATTTTTTGTTTTCCTGATTTTTAGCCGAAAACAAGTATATCAAATTTTTTTAAGGGCGATGTACTTTACTTAACAGAAAAGGTTTTTGAAATAGAATCGCAATCGCCCCACCGATTGCTCCACCAATGTGAGCAAAATTATCAATATATGGAGTGAGAAATCCAAAGACAATTGTAAAAAGTCCCCAAGCTGCTATAACAAAACCAATTCGACGATCTCTAATAAAAAAAGATTTTTGATACTTATACAAAAATACAACGATGAATGCCATTAGTCCAAAGATCGCTCCAGATGCACCCACAGATGGTCCTGGCTGAACCATCACACTAAGTAAAGAACCACAAAAGCCACTGAAAAAGTAGACAATTCCAAACTGTCTGAATCTAAGCGCATGTTCACAGGCAATTCCCAATACATACAGAGCAAAACAGTTACCAATCAAATGGTCTAAACTTCCATGTAGAAACATTGGACTGAATAGCCGCCACAATTCACCTCGAAATAAATGCGATCTTTCTAATGCTCCAGATGCAATGATTGCATCCTTGCTCAACAGTGAACCAGTATTAATTTGCCACACAAATACTGCAATATTTAAGGCGATTAATATTAGAGTTAATGGTGGGAAGCTAGACATTCCACTTTCAAAGTCAGCTCTGCCTCTTTCGGGATGATCGGTTAACATTTCATCGGTAATTAAAAGAGGTTCTTCTTCAGAAGGAAACTCCTCATTAAAGTTGGGATCTGGAGATGGATTTGGTTCCGTTGTCATGGGGTTTCATTTGCAAATTATTATCGCCGTTCGCCAGTATCGAGAATAATGCCTATCGCGATCGCAATTCTTCGATCTAGAATGTGTTGCTGGTCAGCACTCATATCTAGCACATAACGATCTAGGATCGTAAAATTACGATTGAATTCACCAATAACCCGATCGCTATTGCCTTGAACGATGATGAAGTTAGTTCGGAGTAGACCAAAAAATGTACCTAAAAACCGTCGAAGCAGTGACAAAATAAGTGAGTCTTCCTTTGCAACGCAGATTAGAGAACCATCGGGGGCATAACAGTTCCAGCGTTTACGAAAGATGTCATATAAATAGTTCTTGCGAAATCTTGCTAAGTCACCGTTAGTATCTCTCAATGTAAAAGTTGCTGTGAGGATTTCCACCTTCTTATCTTGTAAAATTTTCAAAATTGGATCTTGCTTACTTTTATCGCGATAAATAGTGACATTTCGCTTTTTATAAAGCAAGATGCTAACGACAAATGTCACTGCTAGCCATCCAAATATTGCAAACACTATGAGAAAACCCTTTAGCTGTTCAGGTACAGCACGAAAAATCATGGCAATAAAGATGACAAAAGCAATTCCAGCAATTATCCCTGCTAGGGATGCCCCCAAGTTTCTCAGTAGATGGGCAGGGCGCTCGACATAGAGAATAGGCTTTGCTTGCTCGTCGCAAACATCATACTTTTCAGAAATAGCCAAGAGTTTTTGGCGAAGAAGAAACTTGTCTCGGTTAAAAGCCAAATCAGATGAATACTTGTTTTCGCGAATACCTTGCTCACTGCCAACCTGAAGACTTGCGCCACATTTGGAACATTTAAGTGTTCTTCCTGCATATTCATCTTTTAAGTCGTAAGATTCTCCACACTGACAGCTTATATGTATTGACATTAGATGGAACTCCTTCAATAACCTCTAAATAGTTCTCTTATAGGTAACTTCACCAAAGGTGAAATCATTTCTGGCTTGTCACGATTAAATAATATTTATCCATGCTAGTGGATCGAAAGTCACTTTACAACACTTATCTCTAAAGTCAACTTTTTTTTGTCAAATTACTTCTAAATAATTTTTTGTCTAATGCAATCCGAATAATCATTGATGATTTGCGATCGCATCATTCGCATTCAGTCTCACAAAATATCAGGTCGATGTAATGCGATCGCTTCACACCCCTCATCAAAAAACAACAATATAGATCTAACTCGTTAAAGCAGGAATTCTCAAGGGTACGAGTGCTTTGTGTAGAACACTAGGTTTAGCATTTAAATATATCTCGCGACAATTACTTTCGTTATATCCAACAACTATTGCTCCTATTGTCGTACCAATTTCAGGGTACATTTCTGGACTCATCGCACCTTCATCCAAAAAGTCTGGAATTTTAATTAAGCCTTTAACTGAAGATTCATCAATTTTTACAAAAATTCCAAATGGCGCATGAAACTCCACTTTTCCTTGCACAAACTCACCTAACTTGTACTTAGATTTGATTTGTTCCCAACTTATGCACTCCATACTTTTTACCTCGGTTTTAAAACTCTTGGAAATTGATTAAGGATAGGAAATAAATTCTGAGGAATGACTACTTCAATTCTTTCACCGTTGCTTTTTTCATCGTACCGATTTTCAAGTGGCTTGAAATATTGATCGTAGATTTCACAATCAATAGTGACTTCAAGGATACCATCTTTATAGCTCTGGTTGAACTCTTCAGCAATGCTTCTATCATTTCTTCCTGCAAAGTAGCAGCTTCCATCAAGGTAAGGCGGATCGTATGGAAAATCAAGAGGTTGGAAACCTTCTTCTAGCAATTTTTGCCCTTTACCTTTTTGTGGAGCTTTATAAATTGTGATAGTTTGAGTGGATTCTGATTGCCCCGACTGCATGGGTTAATATCATGAATAAGAGAAGCAATAACATTGTAAACTATCGCAATAACTATATGATTGAATTATCGATGCATAGTGCGCGATCGCTTCACATCCCTCATCAACAAAAACAACTATTTTTCTTGCCTAATCCTTAGATAAAAATATTCAACCTTAACCTACTGTTTTACTAGATGCCCGTATTACAGTTGGCTAATATATTCAAGAAGATGAACTTCAGCTTTAAACCACTCGCCAGCCAGTCTGATCCCCCAAAATTGTTTATGTAGTGACTGTTCTAATTCCTGAGCTTCTTTGGCTCCTTCAACTTGCAGAAACTTAATTAGTTTCAATTGGGATGGACTTGACGTTTGAAGAGATTGCATTCTTTTTTGTATATTTTTTGCTCTACCAATTTTAATTGCATTACTATCTTGATTAAAGATAAAGTAAACAAAATGAGCTTGATGAGCTAACTTATCACCATCCAAAGAATGCGCTCTACTTCCCGAAGTAACAATCTTAGTTTTTGGGTCAGCCCAAGTTTTTACCCAAGCACATATAGCTTCGATTGTAAGAAACTTTTGAGCGTTTATTGTAAGAAGCTCACCATTTATATTAAGTGTGAATTTCTTTCCACCTGCTTTGCCTCTAGATGGGGGGCTTACAACATAAGGCTCATCATATTCCTGAATAGAATTCGTCTCAAAGTCATACCTTAATTTGCGTTTTGTTATATACCGAGACGAAGGTCTTTTTGTATCAATCTTAAATCGCCTTATATCTCCAAGTTCAACTTCAACCCATCCCCAGCCTTTATCAGGATCACTTGGGCTTCTTTCAATAAAAACAACTGATTTAGAACCCCTGACCATGATTTTACTGGAAATTTTACTTTTATATTTCTATTAAGTCTATCAGAACAAAGCTTGCTCTAACTTTCCCATTTTGACTTTGATGACGAGAGGATCTTTTGTAGAGGAAAGCTCTAGCTCATCACAAACCAAAATATTTGCCTCAGCTAAAACTTCTTTACTGAGTTTAATTCCCTAACTATTCCCCCATTTCTGTACCTTAACCAGCATAGCTTTTGGTGATTATTCTTGCAGTAATCGTATAGCTTAAGTATAGTCTAGAACCTTAGAATTTTGAATAGCGATCGCAATCCGTCTCAAAATTTAGCGAATATTTAGCACAATGTTAAACTTATCAATATGTATAAAAGTTAATAAGCCTTAGTAAAATGAAAACCTATAGCTTTGATACGATCCTTTAGCTTTGATACGATCCTTGAATTTATCGAAGAAATGTCTGATGATGAGCAGATTACTCTAATCGACTTGATTGGTCATCGGCTTAAAGAAAAACGCAGAGATGCGATCGCTTTTAACATTAAGAGAGCGGATGAAGAATATTCTGAGGGCAAAATGTTCCGAGGCACAGTAGTTGATGTCATGGCAGAATTAAAAAGATGAGAACGCTTGGTTTTAGTTCTTCTTTCAAACGAGCCTTTAAAGCCCTATCCGTCGCGAACCTGAGATGGAAGGTAAAATCACAGATCGATTAGAAATGTTCCTTACAATCCATGCTGAAAGATATTAGAATAGGAAAGCAATAATTTCGGCTTGGTTAAACACTTTCATGACTGCTCAGAAATATCACATCATCACCTTCGGCTGCCAAATGAACAAAGCGGATTCTGAGCGCATGGCAGGCGTATTAGAAAACATGGGCTACCAGTCAACCGAAGAGACCGAAGAAGCCGACTTGATTTTGTATAACACTTGCAGCATTCGTGACAATGCCGAGCAAAAAGTTTATTCGTACTTAGGCAGACAAGCCAAGCGCAAACGTGAAAATCCGAAATTAACCCTCGTCGTTGCGGGTTGTGTCGCCCAGCAAGAAGGCGAAGCCCTAATGCGGCGCGTTCCTGAACTCGATCTAGTCATGGGACCACAGCATGTTAATCGTCTTGGCGATCTGTTGGGGCAAGTATTTAATGGCAACCAAGTTGTCGCCACCGATGAAGCCTCTATCGAAGAAGACATCACCACACCACGCCGTAATAGTGCTGTTTCCGCTTGGGTGAATATTATTTATGGATGCAACGAAAACTGTACTTATTGCATCGTGCCTGCGGTAAGAGGTAGAGAACAATCGCGATCGCCTGAATCCATCCGTAAAGAAATTGAAAATCTTGCGGCGCAGGGCTACAAAGAAATTACCCTACTCGGTCAAAACATCGATGCCTATGGGCGCGACCTCCCCGCAGGTGGCATTGGTGCAGGTATCGGCGGCAAAATCACATTTACTGATTTGCTTTATTACGTCCATGACATCGAAGGGATCGATCGCATTCGTTATGCCACCAGTCACCCTCGCTACTTTAGTTCACGATTGATCAAAGCTTGCTATGAACTACCAAAGGTTTGCGAACATTTCCATATTCCTTTTCAGTCGGGCGATAACGACATTCTCAAGGCGATGGCACGGGGCTACACCCATGAGCGCTACCGTCGCATTATTGATGACATTCGCGAGATTATGCCCGATGCGGCGATTACTGCCGATGCGATCGTTGCTTTCCCTGGGGAAACCGAGGAGCAATTTGAGCGCACAGTGCAGCTAGTCAATGACATTGGCTTTGATTTGGTTAATACAGCGGCTTATTCTCCCCGCCCAGGTACACCTGCGGCGGTTTGGGAAAATCAGCTAAGTGAAGAGATCAAAAGCGATCGCCTTCAGCGTCTTAACCATGCTGTAAATCAAAATGCTGCTGAGCGTTCTAACCGTTATGCAGGACGCACTGAAGAGATCATGATCGAAGGTACAAATCACAAAAATCCTTTACAGATCATGGGACGTACCCGCACAAATCGGATTGCTTTCACCGAGAACAACACGGGCAAACCATTAGCTGAGCTAATTGGTCAAACTCTTTCTATAAGAATTACTGAGGTAAGACCATTTAGTTTGACTGGTGTAATTTGCTAAAAGCATGTTAGACTAGTCAAGCGCGTAAACGAAAGGTTTGCATTTTGCAAACAAAAGTTTACACTCTGCAACAAAAAGGGTTGCTAACTCAATGGTAGAGTACTCGGCTTTTAACCGATTTGTTCCGGGTTCAAATCCCGGGCAACCCATAAAATAAAAAAGAATAGCTAGCACGTAGTGCTAGCTATTCTTTTTAGCTCCAAAAGCACGTATTAATTCTCATTATCAAGATCGGTTTTTTGAAAGCCAGCCGACAGCTGGCTTTCAAAAAACCGATCTTGATGATTCTCGATACTTTGGCGCTGGAATCACCACAATCGGTTTCATAATGAGAATTGCTGATAAAGATGGCCTTGACACTTCTTGCTGCCTCTAGTTTTGGTATTATACCTTTGGTAATAATGTGGTGTAGTTCATGCATATTGCATGGTTAGGTAAAAAATCGCCTGCTTGTGGCAACGTGACCTATAGTCGCGAAATTACAAATGCGTTACTCGATCGCGGACATCGTGTCAGCTTTATGCATTTTGCCCCAGAGAGTGATTCAGAGCACGAAGAGCTAGAAGAACATGCTCAAGAGACTCAAGATGTCGCTTTACCATTTTTTTACAAGTCCACCATTTACACAGTTCCTTCTCTAAGGGCGAATAAGATTCTCGTTGATTCTTTGCGATCGCTAAAGCCCGATATTATTCATGCATCCCTTGCCATATCTCCTCTCGATTTTCGATTGCCAGAAATTTGTGCCGAACTCGATTTGCCTCTCGTAGCTACATTTCATCAACCTTTTGATCTTAAACGGCGTAATCTTGCCTCTAGTACACAGCAACTCACCTATCAAATTTACGCACCATCGTTAGCTGACTACAATCAAGTTATTATCTTTTCTAATATTCAAAAAGAACTTCTGAATAAATTAGGAGTTCCTAATACTAGAATTGCCGTTATTCCGAATGGAGTCGATAGCGATCGCTATTCCCCGGGAGCTTCAAATATTAAGGCTGAACTCAATGCTGATGTGCTTTTTCTCTATCAAGGTCGTCTAGCTGCCGAGAAAAATGTTGAAGCTTTGCTTAGGGCATGGCGCAAATGTCGAATGCCTAAAGGATGCAAACTTGCGATCGTCGGGACTGGCCCATTATTGGCAGGTTTAAAGACTTTTTATGGTAACGATCCCAGCATTATCTGGATGGGATATATAGCTGATGAGCAAAGGCGTATTGAGATTTTGCGCGGTACTGATGTGTTTATTTTACCTTCGCTAGTGGAAGGTTTGTCTCTATCGTTATTAGAGGCGATGTCCTGTGGTGTTGCTTGTATCGCGACGGATGTGGGTGCTGATGGGGAAGTAATTGAGAATGGAGCAGGGATTATTCTTGATTCTCATAAGGTTACTTCTCAACTTTGTACGCTTTTACCACTATTTGTCGATCATCCTGAGATGGCAAAGATTATTGGAATTAAGGCAAGGCAAAGGGTTTTAGATCGCTATACGCTGGTAAAAAATATTGATTGCTTAGAAGCTCTTTATGAGCAAACCATGAGCCAGCAATGGGTTCGGGTTAGTGCATTCTAAAAACCCAAAATTCAAAAAAAGTGTTGCAAAGCAACACTTTTTTGAATTTTGGGTTTGAGAGCAAAGCGCTCTAACTAACCCACTAATTGCACGGTTGATCCTTCTTCATCCTTCGACACTTCGATCAATGTGTTAAAGGCTTCCTTCATTTGTGGCATATGCGTAATTACCAAGATGCACTCAAAATCTGGCGCGATCGCATTAATCGCACTGACAAGGCGATCGCAACCTAACTGATCTTGACTACCGAAGCCTTCATCAATAATGAGGGTTTGCAAAGTGCTACCTTTGCGCTGGGCAAGCACGCGAGATAAAGCTAGACGCACGGCAAAATTAATCCGAAAAGCCTCACCGCCAGAATATGTCTCATAGGGTCTAGTGCCTTTGGTATCAGCAATTTCAATGTCAAGGGTTTCGATAATGCGATCGCTTTTTTTACCAGATTTTTGGGTGATAAATCTCACATTTAATTGGCGATCGCTAAGTTGAGCGAGGATTTGATTAGCTTCTACTTCGATTTGCGGAAGTACATTTTCTAGCATTAAAGCTTGAATACCATTTTTACCAAAGGCTTGATAGAGTTCCGTGTGGATGCGTTGGCGTTGACGGGCTACTTCGATTTGAGAGAGCGTTTCTTGTTCGCGTTGGCGACTTTGCTCTAGTTGTTGTTGTTGTTGCTGAAGGCTGCCAATTTGAGCGAGGAGAGCATCCATTTGCGATCGCCAGTTTTGCAGATTTTGTCGCAAAGATTGAATTTCCATTGCATGATCGCCATGTAAGGTTTTGACCTGTGACTGTAATTGAGAAATTTGAGCAGTGATATTTTGTAATTCTTGTTGATTAACGTTTTGAGTTTGTTGTAAATGGTTTACCTGTTGCTGAAGTTCAGGATATTCCTGCTCGGCGCGGGTGAGTTCTTGATAACGCAAGAGCGCCGATGTGAGTTCTTGTTTTTGAGCGCGGAGTTGTTGATGCCGATCAGGTTCATAGGCTAACTGCGTCAGAGTGCGATCGCATTGTTCAAGTTCATGCTGTACTTCTAAATCAATGAGATTTTTTGTAAGGCGATCTTGTAATTGGTTGATTTTGGTTTGTAGATCAGGAATTTTTTGAGATAAATTATCGGCTTGACGCTGAGCATTTTTTAATTCTGTTTGCTTGATTTCTGCCCAACGCCAACGTTCAACATCGCCACGGGCAAGCGCATGATTTTTTTCGTCGTAAGCAAATTTATAAATATTTTTATCGATGAGTTCCATCTCCTCCCATGCTTCTCGACTATAGTTTTGCGTCTGGAGGCGATCGCCTAAATCCACAATTTCCGCATCAATTAGCGCTAGCCTTTGTTTAGCCTCAGCGATCGCCTTTAGTCTTTCCTGCAAAGTTCCTTTGCGCTGAATCAAATCATTAAGTGGCGCTAGTTCCTTTTTTAAATTACGATATTCTTCTCTCAAAACTTCAATTTCACAATTAGAAGCCGCTTGCTGTTCCTTCACCACCCAAATGTCAGCTTGCAAATCGCGAGATTCCTGTTTATGCTTTTTCTGCACCAGTTGCCAGTGCGCTTCATCTAGAGGGCGATCGCATAGAGGACAAGGTGCATTCGGCACAGTTAACTGACGCATTTTTGATTCTAATTTATGAAACGCAGCTTCACTATCTGCCAATCTTGTTTTTAAACGTTCCAAAAAATCACGACGCTCTAAGCCCTTTTCATGAACTCGTTGTTGGTAAACTTGTTTATTTTGTAATAAAACAATTTGCCGATCTAGCTCTTTAGCATTAATCAACAATTGATCGTGATTCTTGACTTGTAAATATAACTGTTCACGTTTAGCAACTAATTCCTCTAGTTTTGCAGCAAGTTTGGTCTGCTCTCTTTCCAGTTGATGCTTGAGAACTTGATGACGATGAATTAGCGGTGTGGATTGAGCGTGGAGGCGATCAAATTCTTGTAAGACTGCCCTTGCTTTGTGTAATTCAGCGATCGCAGCTTCGATTTCTCCAGTACGGCTCAGAATCCCTTTTAAGTCACTTTCCTGCTGTACTAGAGACTCTAATTGCGCTTGATAATGTCTTAATTGCCCCCTGAGTTCACTTTGCAGACTCGCAAGCTTATGACTAAATTCTCCCCGTCGCTCACTAAGTTGTTGATACTTTTGAAACTTACGCTCTAGCTCTGATTCTTGAGTTGATAGTAATTGATAGCGCCCATAATCTTGCAAAATCTGCGATCGCTTTGTCAAACATGATTCTAATTGCTGTAATTGCTTTTGCTGAATGGCTAATTGTCGTGATGATTGCGACAAATTAGCGGTGAGTGAAGCTTGCTGTTGTTGTTGCCAAGTTAGCTGCTGGGTCACATTTTGATATTTTTTTTGCAATTCTTCTACAATTTGCAATTGGTGACGATCGCGAGATTCCCATGCTTGCAAGTCCGTTAGCTGCGATCGCAAAATTTCTAACTGCGGTGCGATCGCCTCTCCTGCTTGAATTTGCTCTCGCAGATGTACCAACATATTCTCTAAAACTACTGACTCACCTTTGCTAGTTCGCGCAATGTCTTTGGCGCGTTCGGCAAGCTCGTCATACTGCGACAAAGCTAGCATATCCGCTAAAATCTGTTTGCGATCGCTAGGACGCTTCAGCATAAATTCATCAGCACGACCTTGACGCAAATATGCGGAATTAACGAAGGTCTCGTAATCCATTTTTAGATGCGAAATGATTGTCTGCTGCGTCGATTGCACCTTACGCTCGGTGAGGGATTTAAATTTGCCTTCACTCTGTACCTGAAATTCTAAAGAGGTTGAACTATTACGAGATCTTGTTCTGATTACCCGATAGACTTCACCACCAGCGATAAATGTAAAGTCCACTTGAGCTTCTTTAGAACCAACATGAATCACATCATCTTGGCTTACCACGCGGCTTACACCCCAAATCGCCCAAGAAATCGCTTCTAATAATGATGATTTCCCCGCCCCATTCGCGCCACAAATGCAAGCAACATGCAGCCCACTAAAATCTAAGGCTAATTGTTGATAGCTCAAGAAATTGATTAATCGTAATTTCCGAGGGATCATTGCAGGGTGTGAGAATCTCTATTCTGTGTTTATGTTAACTATTATTTAATTATCATAATAATGTATTATTTAACAAAGGTTCTTATGCCAGAGTTTTTACTTTTGCCTTTCACCTTTTTACTTTCGCCTAAAAGCCGAGGGAGTTATGGAAGTATGGGAAGAGATTAGTCGCCAAAGAGTAAAGTACATCGTCGATAGCTATCAGTTAGATGGCAATGACGATGAAGATTTTGATGAATATTTGGAAGATTTATTACAAGCCTACACACCTCCACAAATCGAACTAGCGCTTGTTGAAGTTTTAATCGAAAGTTGGCGAGTTACACCTCTGATTCGTGGTGTTGTTTTTCTAGAGCGATCGCATGAGCTTTTAAAAGATTGGGAAAATAAGCCAATCGCCCCACATATTTCTCCAACGCATTTCCGTTTGATTACAGGCTTAGATCCTACGCCTGTATTTGGTAATTGCATCGCGCAACCAAGCAAAATAAGAATCCCTTCCACGTAGGGGCTAGGAGTAAAATAAGGAAACAGTTTTTTATTAACTGATGTTACGTAGAATAAAGATCGTCATATGCGATCGCCAAAGGTAAATTTTATGAACGCCAAACTGATTAATGGACAAACTAAGCTCTCTATTAACGTCTTAGTCAAAAATGAAAAAGATGGCAGAGTCAGCGCTAGAGTATTAGGGCTACCTGAATATAGCGTTACTTGCAGCGATCGCAAATCAGCTATTTCTGAATTAGATCGATTAATTACTGCAAACTTATCAGAGAATGAAGTCGTATCTCTAGAACTAGAAATTCCTAAACGAGAACATCCTTGGCAAAAATTTGCAGGAATTTATAAGAATAGTCAGCTATTTGACTCTGTACTAACCAATATTGAATCTCATCGCCGTGAACTGGATTCTCAGGCAGCAATTCAAGAGGAAAAAATCGCTTGAGTCTATTGATACTCGATACCGATCATGCTTCTTTATTTCTCAAAGGAAATACTCTAGTTTGCGATCGCATATTTCAAACTGAACCAGATGACCTTGCTATCTCAGTCATAACGGCTGAAGAGATTTGTCAAGGATGGCTTAGTGAAATTAATAAATATAGCCAAGCTAACCAGTCATCAAGACTACTTTTAGCCTATTCAGAATTCGAGAAATCTTTGGACTTCTTCCAAACTATACAGCGACTTAGTTTTGATACTAACGCTTATAATCAGTTTGAGATTTTACGCCACCAATTTAGGCGTTTAGGTACGAGAGATTTAAGGATTGCCGCGATCGCGTTATCTCTCAACGCCACTGTAATAACACGCAATGCAAAAGATTTTGGACAAATTCCAAACTTATCAATTGAAGATTGGTCTTAGGTATAGAGCAATCTTTTACGATTTTTCTCATTCGATAGTAAGTACTCAGTTTCATCCTGATTATTAACTAATAGAATTACCTCAACCTGCTTACCCTCAATCAACTCTGGCGTATAAAGTTCAATCTTGCCTTCTTTACCGACAGTTCCAATTTGCTTAATTGCCGTAATCATTGGCTGAACCTAATCTATGCTCTCTGTATTATAACTAACTCGACATCGGGGGATGTTCAAATTTTTATGGTAAGTCTCGCAGGTAGTAAAAGCGATCGCCTGTTCCTGCATTATCCTTATCTCTTGCCAAATATCTTAACTGGTGAAGAAAGCTTTATTTGCTAGGGCGATTTATGCGAATTAGTTGGTTGGTTAGATCTACTGTATTGATAATTGCCTCATGAATTTGGGTGGCTTGTCTTTGTCTGTTGATGTCTTCTGTACAAACGATTATCCCTGCATGGATAGGTTGTAGTTTATGCAGTCGAATGAAGTCACTGCGATTAATCGTTAATACGGTGCGGTTGTTACTTATCGCAAAGGCTAATACTTCTTCATCAGGGATTCTTTGGTTAGCTTTTCCTGCTTCTTGGACGGTCAAAATATCATGCCCTAGCTCACGTAGTAGTTTGACGACAATTCGGGGGAATTGCTCATCGGTGTAGAGACGTGCCATTTTAAGCTGCCTCTTGCCTATGAATGGCTGCTTCTATCTCATCAGGATGGGTTTCGGCGTAGCGCCATGCGTTTACTAGGTCTGTTGCGGAGAGGGTGGGATAGTCTTCGAGAATGTAGGCTTCGCTTGCGCCTTGGTGTTGGAGGCTTACTAGCAGCCATACGGGTATGCGGGTTTGACGAATGCAAGCGTCACCACCCATGACTCTGGGATTTTTTTCGATGCCTTGCCATGTGTTACTGAGGCTTTGGACTAAGATTTGGATTGCTTGAGATTTTTCGTCGGGGGTTAGGGATAGTAGTTGTGGTTGTAGTTCTTTGAGTGTCATGTTATATCTCCTTTTCTATCGGTAAGTCTCGCATTTAGTAAAAGCGATCGCCTTTTATCCCATCACCCTTAACTCTTCCTAAATATCTCACCAATGGTGAAAAATCAAACTCTAGATTAGGCAGCATAGCTATAAACGGGTGTCTGAATTATACGCTTTGGTTCTTGACCGTCCAAAATAATTTGTTGTAGCAACATCACAGTTGATGGCGCAAAAAATTGTTCTCCTGTTTCTTCGTTGACACGCGCAGGAACGTTCTCGATCAGGATGAATTTGCCCTTTAGTTCTAATGAGTAGGTTACGCGCTTTTCGATAAGTTGCTCTTGATTATTATTCATTGTTTGTTCTCCTTACTGTGAAGTTGGCTTAGATCGGTAAGTCTCGCAAGTAGTAAAAGCGATCTCCTTTTTCTCCATCACCCTTCTCTTCTCTCTTCCCAAATATCTTAGGCTAATGAGAAAACGTCAATGGCGAGCGCCTATTCATTGCTAATTAGCAGAGATTTTCTAAATCTGCCAAGTCTTGCAGTCTGCCAGATGCTAGTTTGTTCCTTTTAAGATTATCAAGATCGATGAATTTAACGGCTATATCGTCAAGCATTACTTCTATTTTCGATTCATAACAGGTCTGGAAGTCAATGCCATCTGGACTGGTGATTAAGTCAATGCGATTTGGTGGATAACCAAGTTGAATGATTTGATGCGGTTCTTGAAAGTCTTGGGCAGTTAGTCCTAAGCTACCGAAGCCAAATTCTGTTAATGCTGTAATTACTCTTTGTGAGTTTTCTTCGCTGATTTCTATCCAAATATCGATGTCTTTGGTGTATCGTGGATGTCCATGTATGGCGACTGCATAGCCGCCAATGACTAAGTAGTTAACTTGGTTGTCGTTTAATAATTGTATAAATTCTTTGAAGTCTTGGTTGAGCATTGTATTTGTATTGATGATATTCTTGGCGAATTTGTTCGAGAGTTTCTAGGCGTTTTTGGGGTGTTTGTTGTTGCCAGTATTGAAAATCACTGACTTGTTGTTTGATGTTAGTTTTGATGATTACTTTTTCCATGTTGTTTCTCTTCGTTTTAGTCTTCTTATTCTATCGGTAAGTCTCGTAAGTAGTAAAAGCGATCGCACTTTTTACCATCTTCTTCAACTCTTCCCAAATATCCCACCAACGGCGAAGAAAGCTCAATCAGCATTTCTTTTAATTCTTCTTTAGACAAGTTTTGAGGGGGATTAGAAAAATGATAGGCTCCCTCAAGTGCATTTAAATCGACATTGGAAGAGTTAAATGTCTCCAAGCACCTTTTAACTAAATTAACGATATGCGATCGCAATTTCATTTCGTTGGTTACTTTTTCAATATATTTGTCAATTTCTTGGTTACTCTGACCGCCAACAAAATATTTTCTAAGCTCGATTAAATCAATTGAACCTGAATGGTTAGATTTTAGCTCGACTAATTTTTGTAATGTCACAGCATTAATAATAGCCATTCCATGAGCTTTTGCTGCATCTTCAAGTTGAGTAGTTGGGTTGCCAGCACCGATTATTAATTTGACAGCTTTTGGGAATAGATCTCTTCTTCTTAAAGTTCCTAAGTTAAGAAGTTGTACAGCTGTATCATTGGGGATTTTCTTTCCTGCTTTGCATTCTCCAAATAGAGCATATGGTTCTAGACATAACAAGTCTAGTCCGCCTGCCCCACCTTTATGAGTATAATCCGCTTTAAAACCCAAAAACTCTAATGCTTTTCGTACTATATTTTCAAAATCTGTACCTGCTTGATAATTGCTTTTGCCTTCATCTTCTTTAATACTCCGATCGCCTAGAGTTGAAATTGTTTTTATCCAATCTGATTCAGACTCATTTGGCTGTTCAATATATGCTATTTGAGTACTTGAATTTTCATCAACTAAATCTACAGTAACTGTAGTATTTGGATCTGCTTCAATAAATCCGTCTAGAAAGCTAGGATTTATTTCTAGAAATTCTTCAGCCATGATTGAAGCAGTCGAAATTTCGTTGGGAATAACTGATAAATCTATACTTTGAAATTGTTTTTGAGCCTCTTGAAACTGCTCATCATTAAGAATAGGTATCCAATTAATAATTGTAACTGCTTCCGATAAAGGAACAAAATTACCTGTTGCTTGCGGTTGAACTTGAATGGGATTAGGTAGTTGATAGACGCGCAAAGATAATAGAAATATATTTGCGCGTTGTTGAAAGATTCTTTCTAATTCCTCTAAAGACAATGCTGTGAACTTTGAAAGATTTGATAAAGGGAAAGTATTATTAATCGATTCACAGTTTTTACATTCTGCCCAAAATTCGACATTTATTGTCTCTGAGTCTGGGACTTGTATGTCGGGATAGAGCGCAAAGCATTTGTCGAGAGCAAGAAAAGTTTTAGAAAAAGCGCCAACGATTTTCCCGCTTTTTAAAGCATCTAAATTTGTTGCCGAAATGCGTAAACCGTTGGCGATGGAAATCATAAAAACTTATCTAACAAAGTTGTAGTGTTTATTCAAGAAAGCTATCGATATCAATATTAACTTCATCAGTAATATCAATAAAGGTTGGTTTTACTTCATCACTTTCATTCTCAATTACTGGTTCAGCCTCACTGTCATCATCAGGAATTACATTTGCAGGATTGCTTAAGATGTCTCTAATCAGGAGATTATTGAAAGCAATTTGTGAATCAGCAATAAAGGTTGAGATAGCATCTTCGCTGACACCGTAACCTTCGCGCTTGTCATACACAGCAAGAATCGCAATAAGCGGCTTTACTTGTTCAGCTTCTAGATGGATAAATTCACCACCCATCTGATCAAGTTTAATTCGCAAATTGTGTGCTTCCCAATATTTTTTGATCTTACGATCTTGTGAGCGAATCATGCAGCCACGAGTAAGCTTAAATGTGTCATACATTGTCAGCTTATTCATCCTTGAGCCGACAGTCAGCCCATGAGTATGCTGAATTACAGCAACACCGATCACCTCTTCTTTACCATTCTCCGTTGCAATAATCTTAAATTGAATCGATCTATTATTTTCTTTGACAGGCTTAATTTGATTTGTGACATCTTGAATCAGAACATTCTCAATTGTTTGTCCTCTGAGGGTCGTCAATCCAAGATAGATCGCTCTGGCGATAAGTTCACTGTCATCCAAGAAATCTTCACCATCTTGAGATAATTCTCTTTCATAGGCTTTTTGAATCAAGTCTTTCTGGTTAACAGGTTGTGGGGAGACTCTAAAGTTATCACGACACCATTTCAACAATGCTCTGATAGTCGGCTTTTCGCTTCCCAAAGACCTCAGTTTCTCTTCCTCAAAAGGAAACACAGGGTTTGGTGGTACAAGGTTGTGAGATTGATAAAAATCTTGAAGCCAAAGATCCACAATGCTGACAACAGCTTCCCCGTCTGCATACTTTAGGTCAAGAGGTTCGGGATGTTTTGAAGAAAGTCTATCTGCTATTCCTAAACCTATCCCCTTTAGAAGTTGCTCCCAAATAGCAGGAGGGATAACAGATAAGATAGCAACGCCTTTGGTGACATCAGACTGCTCAATTGCATCAAATAAATCTTTGACAAGTCCAGCAACAACTTGAGACTTGAAGTAACCAGCCTCGTTAACTTCTAGTCCTTCTAGCTCATCGAAACATATTAAGATAGGGTTGTAATCAGAGGCTATACTGATAATCTCCAGCGACGCACTGAGTGCATCTGCCTCTAATAATTTTATCTCCCTAGTCGAATTTGGAAGCCCTAGCTCCTTTGCTTTAGCATCCGCTAACTCTTTGCCAGCAAGCCATCTAATTGCAAAAGGCGCATGAGCAGAATCGCCTAATGTCCATAGAATAGCTCTAACAATGTCAGGATCTCCAACTTTAGGTTTGGCTTTAAGAATGGCATTTGTCAGTCTGTCAATCAGATCGTGGTTTTTTGCCAAGGCTAGGGGGAATTTTTCAACTAGCTCTAATGCAGGTTTTTTACTGGAAACGACTTGGTTAACCATTGCCGCAGCTAGCTCTTGCCACTGGGTTATTCCCTGTCCATTTGACTGTTTTAAGCTGTCTGCTAAAATCTGTCGAAATTGATAGTGAATCAAGTTCAAATCACCATACTTGTTTGCGTAAACAAAAAAAGCGCTTTTATCTGCTTGCAAACGTTGACGAATTCGCCTAACCAAATGGCTTTTTCCCACACCGATTTCTGCACTGAATGCAAGAGAAGTGACTTTGGGTTTACCTGATCGGACTTGCTCAATCACTTCAAAAACGGCATCTGAGGCATGAGCATTTAAAGTCGTTAAATCAGGAAAACTCCCATTCCAAATATCTTGCCCAGTGACAATTGGCGGCACATCAAAGGGATTATTCTTATTGATTACTTCGTAAAGTTCATCAAATGATGACGGTGTAGACATTACAAACCTCTTTTTATTATTTTTTAATTTAATTACCTCAGATCTAATGTTTCTCTATAGAAGCTTGGCATAGTAGCGCAATCCGCCCAATTCGGTTGTAATTGAGTCACGTTCTTTGTCTGGAGTAAGATCTGTAACCAAACCTGTAATAAGCTGCAAAATATCTTTTGACTGCATTTCTAGCATCCAGTCATTGAATTGCGTGCGAGTTACGCGATCGCCGATCGCTCTTCTGATTTGATAAATTGGCACAAGATTACTGAGGTTATAATCTCGGTTGAGTTGTTTATAGGTTTCGATCGCCACAACCTTAAACTCATCGTAGGTCGAGATCTTAGGCGCGATCGCTTCAGCATTTACAGCAACACCTTGATATTGCCTAAACCATCTCAAAGCCGCATTCGCCAACCGACTACCCACCAACTGTCCCTCAAACCCAAAATCTGGCGACAGCAAACCATTTGCCAACTGTTGCGAACCCGCATCCGTCAACGACAGCTTCGGCACTTTTTTATCCATCGTCAATGCGATCGCACCACGATCAGCAAGATCATTCAAACTAACTTCATAAACAGCTTTCTTTTCCTTACCTTTATAGGGGCGCAAAAGCTCACTTTTCTTGACTAGCCCTTGCCCATTTCCTAAGCCCCACAAATTTAGAAGCAAACGAATCTCTGTATTAACTTTACTCATTGTTATTTCTTAGGTTACGAACCCGAACTATGTAGATATCTGCAAGGCTAAAAACAAAAACGAAAACAACCAATCACACCCACTATTTTTAGAATAATGCTTTTATGTCCTGTTTTCTAAGTTTTCTAGGACAAGTAGCATTGTCGATAGCGCGATCGCCCAAAATAAAGGTAGGATTTTCGATGGATTATTAACAACACCACAATCGTCATGGATCACCCAAAAAACTTGGGCTATACACAGCCAGCCGAATGGCAACCCCACCAAGCCTGTTGGCTAGCCTTCCCCAGCCATCGTGACCTGTGGTTAGAATATCTCGATATCGTCCAAGCGGAATTTGTCGCCCTTGCCAAAGCGATCGCCACATCCGAAAAGCTAGAAATACTAGTGTTAGCAGAAACTGCCACTTTAGCAAAGGAACTTCTCGGCGATTTACCTGTGCGATTCCATCAGATTCCCTTTGGAGACATCTGGATGCGCGATATCACCCCCATCTATATCAAAAATGCAGATGGGAAATTAGGAGCTTTGTGTTTTCAATGGAACGGTTGGGGTGGCAAATATCTGCTCGAACATGACGATCGCGTAGCCGAGAATATTCTCCAAACGCTAGATATTCCTGCGTTTGAATTTGAATGGGTACTCGAAGGTGGTGCGATCGAAGTTGATGGCGAAGGAACCTGCCTCACCACTAAGCAATGTTTACTCAATCCCAATCGCAATCCACATATGAATCAAGATGCGATCGAGTCTGGATTAAAAAATGCCTTAGGAGTCGAAAAGATTCTTTGGATCGATGAAGGACTACTCAATGACCATACCGACGGACATATAGACACGATCGCACGTTTCATCGCACCGCATACGGTCATGTGTATGCAACCAACCTCAGAGGACGATCCCAATTATCAAGTACTCAATCATATCGCTGCACAATTAGAAGCCATGACTGATGCCAAGGGACGGAAATTGGATGTAGTGAAAATCCCTTCTCCCAATCTTGTTCTTGATGAAGAAGGCGAAATCATGCCCGCAAGTTATCTCAATTTCTATATCTCCAATGACAGCGTAATTATTCCTGTCTATGGTTCTGCTAATGATGAGCTAGCAGTTCAGGAAATCGCCAAGTATTTCCCCGATCGCAAAGCAATCGGTCTGTCAGCCAAACATATTCTCCTTGGCGGCGGTGCATTCCATTGCATTACCTGTCACCAGCCTAAATAGGAAATTCAGCGCTTAGCGCTGAATTTCCTATATTTTTTGAGAGCACATTAATTATGTCATGGATAGAATTGAGCCTCGATACCACCAATGAAGCCGTGGATTGGGTTTGTACATTACTTGCCAATGAGATCGCCGCCGAAGATATCCATATTAGCGAATATAGAGATTCTCCAGCTAAATGGACATTCACGATCCAAATGTATCTGCCTGAAGACACCCAAATCTATCAGCGCATAGATGCGATCGCAGCTATCCTCAAGCCACTCCATCGCACAGGCATGACTAGCGAATTACAAACCTTTGTACTTGATCAGAAGCCAACTAAAATAGAACAGAATCTCGAAAATGCTTTGATTCGACATATAGGCGATCGCTTTGTAATTCTATCTGCTAACTCTGATTATCAACCTAGCAATTCCCAAGAGATTGTTCTCCGTCTCCAAAATAGTCTTGCCTTTGGCAGTGGTCTCCATCCCGCTACCATCCTTAGTTTACAACTAATAGAACGGTACACTCAGCCATCATTTTATGCCCTCGATCTTGGCTCAGGCTCAGGGATCTTAAGCGTGGCTCTAGCAAAACTTGGTGCAAATGTCTTAGCGATCGATAACGATCACATTGCCGTATCCGCCACTCAAGACGCAGTGGAACGGAACCAAGTCTCATCACAGGTCACTGTCACAAAAGCAAGTCTTGGTAGTGCTAGCCAATTAGGGCATTGGATGGGTGGTGATAGCATTGAGTCAGTCACTGAAATCAAGGCTAATGGACAGTTCGATCTCATCGCGGCAAATATTTTTGCGCGAGTGCATATTTCTCTCGCCGCTGAATTTTACAAAGCTTTACGCAATACTTCTACACATTCAGGAATCTTAATCACCGCAGGTTATACCAGCGATCGCGAAGAAGATGTAACTTCGGCAATGATTGAGGCAGGTTTTACAGTATGCGATCGCGCTCAAATTGACGAATGGATCGCGATCTCATATCACACTTTTTAGAAATATTATTGCTGGTTAATAAAATTTGAATGTAAAATCAGTTTTTTGCAATACAGGTTTTAATGAGATCTGAAGTAAACATCAACTTTAAAAGGCATCATGAACTATCTAAAAGTGTTACCAATCCTGAGTATTTTTGCCTTTCCTGCAATGGCAATGGCACAATATCCGATCATTTTTAATCACGTAAAATATGTTTCTATTAGCCAAGATGCTTGTATCAGAAGAGCAGAAATAGCTGCCAAAGACTCTGGCTTTGATCGCAACTTTGAGCCCCTTGCTAATGGAGCATTCGGAGTCAATGGCAACTACAGTGTATCAATACGCTGTGAAGCGAAACGAGGAGTTGTTTTCTTTGCTGTAGCTGGACCAGATAATCAAACCTCAAGTAACCTCGTTAAAAGGGTACAAAAGGCTTTTTAAATTCGCTACTTCTATAATGATCACAATATATTGCTTGGACAAATCAAAACCCAGAGAAAGAAAGGCGGCGCGAAGCGCCGCCTTTCTTTCTCTGGGTTTTGATTTGTCCTAAGTAATACCAATTCACAAAAGTGTGACAACACTTCTGTGAATTAAAAACCAAACCCTATAAGGGTTTTAAAAACACAAAATGGCTGCGCCACTTTGTGTTTTGGGATAAAACTTGCATTGCTATATTTGATCGAGCTGAATTGTAATTGAACGTAACAATTATCCAAACATGGCTCAATACAAAAGATAGACTAAAGGTTGATAATAGTAAGCAATTGAGCTAGTAGCGATCGCTACCAACTCAACTTAAGTCTTGACTAGACTAATACCAGTTTAAAAATAGCTTGCCTATTTCTAAACTTTAAATCACAGAGAGGAGTTGGAAAGTATATGGTATATACCCCTTTGATTGGTTTCACTCTATTTGTCATCCTGTTTTTAGGAGCAGCATTTACCCTAAGTTATTTTTGGTGGGCTGATCGCTACAAAACTCCAGAAGTCATTGCCGCAGAAGTCATGCAGTTCTCAGAACAATTTACCAGCGCTTTGTCAGTTTTTGCCGTTGGGATGCTAGCCTTTGGCATTATGCTAATATTCCTAAATTTTTCCATCAAATAAAAAACGAAGCACTATGCAATCCCCTTTAAACCGCAAATAGTGCGAGGTAGAGCGAAGAGCCACCTCACACTATTTGCGGTTTAAATCAATTTCCAGCAAACGAACAAAAAAATACGCTTCGGATTTGAGCGCAGCACGCTGTAATTATAAAAATCCTACGGCTCCGCCTAGTAAAATACTCATTAAAGAGATCGCCACAGGATGAATCACTAAAGCCCAAATGTTGGGAATTTTAATCCCTTCGCAGAGCGGAAATATTAAACGCGCGATCGCAGCATTAATCATCAAAAAGCAAATTACCCATAGAGGAATCAATCGTAGATTCAAACCTACCAATGCAATCCAAACAAAAATATTTGCGATCGCAACTAACCCCACCCCCTGTACCCATGCTTTCCCAGATTCAATTGGGCGATTAGGCGACATCCATACCAGTCCCATCCATGTCAAGGCTGCCAACAAACCGCAGGCGATCGCATCGAAAAAAAAGTTCATATATTTTTGCGTCTCGCGAATAACATCTCATTGATAGCATTGTGTAAAGCTTCACAATACACAATGCTATCAATTTTTATTCAATTCTGGCAGGAATGCCCTGACTGCGCAATTGCTCAATACGTTGTTGAGCCGCATTAGCATCTCGATAAGAGCCAACTTGTACTTGTCCGTCACTAGGGCGCACATAAGCATCTCGGTCAACTTGCTGAGCGCTTGCTGCATAGCTATTCTCAACAACTACCCGATAGCTGCTACTTGGTGCGGGAGCCGCAGCAGGAGCCGATGACAAAGGTGCAGCATACTTCACAGCCGTATTGCTACGCGGAGTAACATAAACAGTCGTTGGCGCAGGGTTGGTGTCATTACGACTTGTGGTTGTGGAAGTCGATCTAGCTGTACTTGGAGAACTATTGGCTTTGCTAGTTTTAGGGCGGGGAGCAGGTGGATTATACGATGGCACAGGAGCCGAATCGTAATTTCTGCTAGGTGAACTATAGCTACGCTCCACAGGTGCTGGTGCTAAAGCGGGAGGTAGAGGCGACGCTGAAATTGGCGTTAATGTAGTTGATGGCACAGTTCTCAAAGGAGGACTAGGAACAAAAGCGCTATTTGGAGCGAATAAGCCTGATGGCTTTGTTGATGGTTTAGTTAATGGATTTTTGGTCGATACTGTAGGATCAGTTAACGATTTATTATTTGATAAGGTAGATTTATCACTAGCAAATGGCACAAAAGATAGTCCTGAATCATTGGCTTTTTGCTGCTGGTTTTGTAAATTAATGTCACTACCTAAGTCTGAGCTTTTAACATCAGTTTGGGTAGTTTTTGTGCGTGACTCAGGTTTGAACATTTTCATCACCCCAGATGGATCGACCATCAGATAGCCGATCGCGGCACTAGAGCAAAGCAACAGTAATAGTGAAATAATCCCCACTGGATTCATTAAGCTGCGTAAGGCACCTTTTTCGTTTGGTGCACTAGGAATCGGGTATGTTTCCTCTTGCTCAATAGATTCCTGTGAGACATCTGCATAATCATTGGCAAAGCTTTGCAAAATATCATCATCATCGGGTTCAGATACTCTTGCCATTGTGGGTGAAGTCATGCCGCTTGGCTCACCGTAGCCATTCATGTCTTGAGCATAGGGTAAATCTTGCTCGAAGCCATTACCATTCATGCTTTCAAGGCTATAGAGAGTTTCTAGCCCTTTAAAGTTATTTAACTCGGCAGTAGAAATATTAATCGATGGATTTGCTGGTAACCCTGTCCCTATTGGTGGCATTACAGGCATTTGAATTGTCCGCCGATCGCTTGTAGTTGGATCGGTTATTGGTGCGATCGGCGAGAGCGCGTCGGATAAACTTGGTGATGTCCAGATCGACTGAGTTGAGACAGCACGAGGTCGAAAAGGATTTAGGTATGAGATGGTTTGACCATTTGCCTGCCAATGGCGATAACGATCTAGCTCGTCATTGAGGCTCGCATCCAAACCAGCCAACGCTGTTTGCAAGACTGAAGAGTGAGCGATCGCAGGCAAAAAATCAGTCTCTGCGTCAGTACCCCTTGGGTTGTATGTTCTGGAAATAGTTGGAGAGATGGTTGGAGAGATGGTTGGAGAGATGGTTGGACTCAATGTTTGCATAATCTTTACCTCAGGCAGTAACGGCGGTTTGAGCTAGGTAAATGTCTCGGATATCTTTGGGAAGGGCATCTTCTAGGGCTTGATATGCCTTGACTAGAAGCTGTTTAACATCACTAGCAGAGATGTTTTCGCCTTCAGCATGTAAGTAAGCAGCGATGCGCGTATGGCTCCACTGAAAAGTTTGAGACAACAATAGTACCAGACGTAGGTTGCCAGCCATTTGATTTAGCGCTTGATTAAGGTAGCACCAAAATACTGGCGGTGTATCTTTAAGCGAATATTGGATCTCTTCAACAGGTGGTACTTCAGCACGATTAATCATCATTGCCGCAATATTAATCAGCCAACTTTGCAAGGATAATCTCGGCGTATTCGCTCGCAAGTCTAGTACTCGCATCTCATGGTAGATATATTCCCAAGTTTTCACAAATAAGTAGTCTGATTGCACTGGCGATCTTGTTGCTGTAACAATTAAGGTGTATAGCACTTGTCCATAGCGACAAAAAATCGCCGCAAAGAATTGACCCTCTTCAGGATGTCTTTGAAATAGCGTCACGAGTTCGCGATCGCTCTTCTGGAAAAGCGCCTGAATCTTTGGGTGATGAATTTCGGGAAGGGGGGGAAGCTGCACTGTCACGGCTATTGCTAGCTCACTTTTTTAGTTTTCAAATTTGATGCACACATACTAGCAGCAAAGTATGATAATGCAACCCGTAGTTCGTACTAATTGTTTTTAGCGCCGTAATTAAATGAGAGACGGCACTAAGCAGCACCCCTGTTTTTGGGCTTGGATTTTGGTATTCTAAAAGGTAACGTCGCTCCAAATCTATGGAATAGCTTGCTATGCTCACAAGTTTTGAAGGTTTATACCGTAATGGACAAATCAAGATCGGAGATCTACCCACAGGCATCCCCGATGGTACAAGAGTCATCGTCACATTCCTAAATTCAGGTGGGATTGATTTAGAATCCCTTGCTATTAATAAGGCAGATGCTCAGATATTACGATCCAGTCTATTTACCTTTGCTGAAGAGTGGGATAGCCCCGAAATGAGTATCTACGATAATTATGATGCTGCAAAAAAACGTTAAACGAGGAGACGTTGCTCTTGTAGTGTTTCCCAACTCAGATCTTATTACTGCAAAAACAAGACCTGCGCTAATTGTCCAAGCTGATAATTTGCAAACAGGACTTCCACAAGTGATAGTTGCGATGATCACTAGCCACTTGATTAGGAATATTCATCCCAGCCGAGTCTTAGTGATGTTGAATACGATCGCTGGCAAACAATCAGGGTTACTTACGGACTCGGTGGTAATGACCGATAACCTCACAACTATCACTATTTCATCTATTTACAATGTGATTGGTTCGCTACCAACCACTGAAATTGATAAAGCGTTGAAACACACTTTGGGAATATAAAGAAGAAAGGAGTCACTTTGCGACTCCTTTCTTCTTTATATTCCCAAATATGATGGCGGCGCAAAGCGCCATCATATTTGGGTTTTGTGTCCCAAGCAAAATTTGTATTGCTATAGTGGCTAGAGCAAAAAAATTAAGGGCAAAAAATTATCATGATTTATCGCAGTTTGGCTGACATTAATATTTACGATTCACCAAAACTCGATCGCCTAGCAACGCAGATGGCAAAGGGTCGATATTTGCAAGTACTAGAATCCGATCCAAATTTCCTCGAAATTAAATTACTTGAAGATGACTATACGGGGTTATTTGATCGTCAAGATTTTGAGAAATTAGAACTAAGCGATCGCCAAAGTTTTATCGATAATTTACCGCCAGCTTTAAGTACTCAAGAAATAAGCGATCGCCTTACTCAGGTAATTGCGTTTATTCAAAAAGCTATGGCAATACCCAATGAGTATTTGTGGGGCGGAACAGTTGCGCCAAATTATGATTGTTCAGGATTAATGCAAGCGGCTTTTGCCTCGGTTGGTATTTGGATACCTCGCGATGCCTATCAACAAGAAGTATTCGCCAAACCCGTAAATATAGAAGAAATCCAAATCGGTGATTTAATATTTTTCGGCAGTCCCACAAAAGCAACCCATGTTGGCATCTACATCGGCAATGGTGAATATATTCACAGCTCAGGGAAAGAGCATGGACATAACGGAATTGCTGTAAGTGAACTAGCAGGATTAGATCGAGTTTCCCAATGGTACGCTAATCAATTACGAGGTGCAGCTAGAATTTCAACATGTTAATAAGAACCAATTTTTTGTGGCGCGGCGAAGCCGCGCCACAAAAAATTGGTTCTTATCAGCAAGGTCGGAACTCTCATTTTGGTTTTATGTCTTAACTAAAGTGGCGATCGCTATACTTAGAAAGCAGATATCAGGAGCAGGAATCATGTTGCAAATTCGACTTGGCTTAATGACTGTGATGGCAAGCCTTGCATTTATTGGGTGTACTAATCAAGATGCGCCAAAATCATTACTGTCACCTAATAATTCGACGACCACGACAACCACGACAACCACTTCCAAAACGGTTTCTCCATCTCCTGATGCAACTCCAGCAACGACAAAGCCCACCTCAACATCCCCAAACACTTCTGCAAAAGCGATCGCAGTTGGCGATATTAAGGAAATTGAAGGTGATATTATCTGTGGCAAAACTAGAGTGATTTACGCCTATGGGGAAACCTCTAATTATCGAGTTTATATTTGTGCCGATGAAAAGGAACCTGCTCGCCCTCGCTATTACATTAGTCGTAACAAAGATGGTAGTGGTGGTTTGAACTTAGAAGCGATGAATTATAACCCTCAGAAAAATGGAGTGATCGAGTTTAGTAATGATGGATATATATATACGCTCGAATCACCTACCACTCAAAATCCTGAGCCTGTATTAAGGGTGACTTTTCCCGATCAAAAATTAACTGAAGAGAAATTAATGCGCTATCTTACGCGCTCAAATACATCTAAGCCAGTAACTTCTGCTGATGATCCATTGCAGTATGTGCTACAAAATCGCGAAAGTTTAGGGATTTGTAAGGATAACTTCCGTTCAGAAGATGGACAAAGAGGAATGGGTTCTAAAGCTTTCCAACTCACTGACAAAAAGTATTTGTTACAAATTCAATGTTTCCTAGCTGCTTATCAAGGAAACTTTGAATATGTCCTATGGATTGACGAAGCAGAGAAACCTCGTATCGTTCCTCTCCAGTTTGATAGTTTCCAAGAGATGAAGGAAGGTGAAAAGCCAAAACGGATCACGGAGAGGTCGATCGCAGGTTTGCCTAGAGTTAATGTGCGATCGCAGACTATGACTAACTTCACTAAGTTTCGAGGTGTTGGAGATTGTGGCTCATCAGCTCTTTATAAACTAGAAGGCGATCGCATGGTTTTACAAGAATATCGCGCTAAATATGCCTGTGATGGCAATTATGTCCAAGACTTTCCAATTATTTATCCATAAAATTAAAGATGGCGCGTTGCACCATCTTTAATGATTAGCAAAGGCTGTGCGTTGTGCAGCCTTTGGCCTAGCGGAATTTATATTTAGCGGTCACTTGACGATGTACGCCACTAGCAGGATCTTCAATTGGGTTGAATTTATAGCCCTTTGCAGCTTCTTTAGCTATATCATCTAACTCAGGAATTCCGCTTGAAACAATCTCTACGGTATTGTCAACGATTTTACCATTAGGGTCAACGAGCCAGATAAATGTGACTACGCCACTTTTCCCAGTGGTATTTGCTCGCTTGGGTGGAATCCACTCCACTCCTTTTTCTCGCTTATTGTTATCAAGATCAGATAGCAGTGCATCAGGATGCGCAATTTCTGTATCCCTAAGTAATTTTCTATTACGTAAACCTTGGATTTTTGGGTTTAAATAAGCCTCTATAGCATTACTGAGACCTTTAACTTTGCGATCGCCATCGACTCCTGTTTGGGTTGTGGCAATTTTATCAGGTGCTTTGTTATTGCCATTAGTTTTATTTGGTGCTATCACGTCCTTCTTGAGATTGCCATTTTTAAACTCAGGCTTCAGATTATCTGTTGGCTTCACAGGAGCAGTATTATCGATCTGTCCAGATTGAGTAAAGCGCTGGGGTGTTTGCTCCTTCGGTGTTGTAGGCTTAGGAGTTTGGGGCTTCACAAACTTTGGTATATCAGTGTCATTGGTTAATGGAGGAATCGAGTAAGGATCTGCAACTGGTTCTAAACCTTCAAATCTGCCAAGGTTATCTAAATCTAAGGTGGTTAGCGAACTACTAGAGGGATCAGGGAATATACTCTGGGGTGAACCAGATTTGGGCATGGTTTTAACGAAGAAATTATCTAAGGGCGATTTATTCGATTTTGAGTTAGTTGGTAATGGCTTGGGAGGTAGCTTGACAACTGGAACAGTTGAGACTACGACTTCACGAAGCTCTTCTTTTTTGATTGGATTTGGCGCGACTAAAGCAAAGACAGTATGGATTCCGAAAGAACCAACCACAAGCAACCAAAAAGGATGCTGCATGATTAGTCCACCTGCTTTATTTGCAAATTGAAGCATAGGATTATTAGCCACAACTGTATGTGCAGATTTAAACACAGTTGTACCCGTTTGACTTTCGGTCAGCTCACTTTTTGGTTCAGTAGGCAACATGGTTTTTTGCTTTTTTATAAGTATTTTGGTTTTGTAAGTATAAATTTACTAAGCAAAGCACTTGAATCAAGATCGAGACGTGGCGATCGCCACCCGATTACCAGCAATTGCCCTTAATTCTGACAGACGACTAATCACGATTTGATAAGAGACAGTAGAATCATCAGCACTAAGTACAACCACACCTCTCGTCGAGGCTGCTAAGAAGCTAGTGATCTCCTGAGTCAACTGCTGGAAAGGTATAGATTTTCCATCCTTTAACATTTGCCCCGCAGGATCAAGGGTGATGACGAAAACATCTTCTGGCTGAAGATCCCCTGAGTTTGAGTCGCCATTACTATTGCGATCGCTAATTGGTAAATCAATTCCAATCCGATTTGGCAAAGTCAGGGCTGCTGATAACAGGATAAAAAAAGCCAAAATAGAAAATACCACATCCAAAAAAGCTGTTAGATTGATTTCAGCATTAGCCGATGTTTGTTTCTTTTTGTGAATTTTCATAAATCAACTGCACTCATATCAATGTGACGAATCTAACGCTAGATTGTTTCTTGGGGCTTAGTGTAATTTACTTCCACAACAGTATGCACATTACCGCGAGGTGTAAAATCACCTTTGACATTAATTCTCAAGGGATCGCCCACCTTCACAAAATCATCAAGAATCTGATTAACAGCTTCTTCATGGGAAATAAAGCGATCGCGATAGCTGTTGATATACAACTTAATTGCCTTGAGCTCTACCAATAATAAGTTGGGTGTATAGGTAATATAAATTGTGGCAAAGTCTGGATAGCCTGAAAATGGACATTTACTAGTAAATTCAGGGAGAGTTATTTGGATTTTGTAATCTCTACCAATTCTGGGATTGGGGAAGGTGGTTAGAGTTGATTCTGCGATCGCTTGTTCGCCGTACTTAACAGTCATGTCTGCTCTGAGATAAAAAATAAAAAATAAAAAATGAACTTGTGCAAGATTTGCTTTAGTCTTCTAGCGTAGCAAATTTAAACTCAAAAAAAGGAAGGACGCTTTGCGTCCTTCCTTTTTTTTGAGTAGTGCTTAACGCACTCTTCTGAAGTTTGGCTTAATTTTTTTTAACATCATGGGGTTGGATTACACCATAGCCTCCATGATTTCGCTCGTAAACAACGTTGATTTCCCCTGTATCGGCGTTGCGAAAAACATAGAAGTCATGATCGATTAACTCCAACCGTTCAAGAGCCTCATCGACTGATAGTGCAGGCATAGCAAAGTATTTATTCCGCACAACTTGATTTGGCAATTCAACCACACGATTGCCATTTGGCATTGGTATGGGCGCTTGCTCAACTACGGCAATACTGGTTTTTGCAGCAGCACGATCGCTCTTGCGCTCCTTGAATTTCCGCAACTTGCGGGAAATCTTGTCAGCAACTAGATCGATACTTGCATACAAATTCTCGCTTTTCTCCTCGGCGCGGATCACAGATCCATTGGCATATACTGTTACCTCAGCCGATTGGCTAGAAGCAATGCGAGGGTTACGAGCAACAGATAGATGGACATCTACCTCTGTAGTTAATGCTTGGAAATGGCTCACCGCCTTGTCGATCTTTTGCTCGACATACTCGCGGATGGCTTCCGTGACTTCAATATTCTTGCCTTGAATTACAAGTTTCATCTCTATGACCTCGCTTCTGAGTCCCAAATCAGCTAAAAAATTGGAAACGCGCAATCTTGTTTTTAATTACCCCACTGCGCCGAATAGCTGATTTGGCTATGCAATCACCATAACACTTTGCAGGTATCAGCAACCCAAATTCGATGCACTTCTTAACGTAGATTTAACAACCGATTTTGGCGTTTTTAGCGTCTATAGCGCTAAAAATTCTAAATACAAAAAAGAGAGATGATCTCAATCTGTAGAAATAACAGCAAATAAGGTTGCTAGTTATCACTTACGATTGGGGTTATGCATCTTAAGCTATCCAGAAAAAGCAAAGTGAGGTTCGTATGAGTTCGGCTGTGGAACTGTGGCAACGTTATCAAGACTGGCTGTACTACCATTCAGAGTTGGGGCTGTACGTGGATATCAGTCGGATCAGGTTTACGCCAGACTTTGTGACACAGATACAACCTAAGTTTGTCAAGGCTTTCACCGATATGAAAGCTCTAGAGTTAGGCGCGATCGCCAATCCTGATGAACAGCGGATGGTTGGGCATTATTGGTTGCGATCGCCTGAAATCGCTCCTACTGAAGAATTGCGAAAAGATATTACAGAGACTCTTGATCGCATCGAAGATTTTACAAAGAAGGTGCATACGGGGATCATCCATCCACCAAGTGCGCCAAAGTTTACAGATATTCTTTCGATTGGCATTGGCGGATCAGCTTTAGGTCCACAATTTATAGCCCAATGTTTTGCTAAGGCCGATGTACCCCTCAAAATCAGTTTTATCGATAACTCCGATCCCGATGGGATCGACTTAGCGCTCGATCTATTAGGCGATCGCCTTAATACCACATTAGTCTTGGTGATTTCCAAGTCTGGTGGTACTCCTGAAGCTGCTAATGGCATGAAAGAAGCCGAGTTTGCCTTTAAAAAAGCAGGCTTAGACTTTGCAAAACAGGCGATCGCAATTACAGGTGTTGGCAGTGCATTGGAGAAATATGCGATCGCTGGTGGTTGGCTCGATCAATTCCCCATGTATGACTGGATTGGGGGCAGAACCTCAGAACTTTCGGCTGTGGGCTTATTACCTGCGGCATTGCAAGGCATTGACATTCGCGCAATGCTCCGTGGCGCAAGTTTGATGGATGCCGCTACCCGCATTGAGGATATTCGCCAAAACCCTGCGGCGCTTCTAGCGATGTCATGGTACTTTACAGGTAACGGTAAGGGCGAAAAAGATATGGTGGTTTTGCCATACAAGGATCGACTTTTGTTGTTTAGTCGCTATCTACAACAACTGGTAATGGAATCTCTCGGTAAAGAGAAAGATCTCGATGGTAATACTGTCTATCAAGGGATCGCAGTCTACGGGAACAAAGGCTCCACCGATCAACATGCTTACGTGCAGCAACTGCGTGAAGGTGTCCCTAACTTCTTTGCAACTTTTATCGAAGTTTTACAGGACTCGGCTAGGCCACATCCCGAAGTCGAAGCAGGTGTCGTCACAGGCGATTATTTACTAGGGTTTCTCCAAGGTACACGCAGCGCTCTATACGAAAATGGTAGAGATTCGATAACGGTCACCATCCCGTTTGTGTCTGAGCTTACCGTTGGCGCGTTAATTGCTTTGTATGAGCGAGCCGTAAGCTTTTATGCTTCGTTGGTAAATATCAATGCTTACAATCAACCTGGGGTTGAGGCTGGCAAAAAAGCTGGTGCAAAAGTACTTGCTTTGCAAATGAAGCTTGTTGAGACATTGAAAACGTCAAATGTTTCTCTCTCGCTCGAAGAAATTGCTGTCAGAATTAATGCTCTAGATGAAATTGAGTCTTTGTATCACATTGCTCGTCATCTTCATGCCAATTGCAAAATTCTATTTGAAGGAGATTTATCTAAGCCTAAAACACTGAAAATGATGTTGATTCCGTGATTTTAAGGCATAAGATAAAGGCGGCGCTATGCGCCGCCTTTATCTTATGCCTTAATTATTATTGAGATATCTATAGAAATATTAAATTACTTATGAGAGACTGCACCGAGAGGTAGTCACTCATCAATAATTTGGACTCACAAACGAAATAGTAATGCTAATTAAAAAATTTAAAATGTTATTTCTTAAATTTTTTAATTAGCATTACTATTTTCAAGAAAGAATCTGCAAGAATATGACTTCTTAAGTCTTATCCCGTAAACGAGGTTAAATGTGAAGAAAATTTTGCTTTTCTTTAGCGAACTCAATAATAGTGACCTTGACTGGCTTGTGCAGAAAGGAAAAAGCGAGACAATTGCCCCTGAACGCTTACTGATTCGAGAAGGTCAAATCAGTGAAGCTCTATATATTGTTGTGAGCGGATCGTTCAGTGTAGCTATCGAATCCCAAGATCACAAAGAACTTGCCAAAATTTCTGAAGGAGAAATCGTTGGCGAAGTATCTTTTATTGACACTAGACCCCCTCTTGCTAGTGTGCGATCGCTAGAAGAATGCGTCGTATTATCAATACCAAGAGTTCAACTCTTGTCAAAACTTCAACAGGATATAAATTTTGCATCGCGATTTTATCGCGCCATTTGTCTTTGTCTTTCTGATCGCCTACGTGGGACAGTTAGCCGACTTGGCTATGGCTATGATCTAGATGAGCTAGAATCGCAACTTAGTGGATTTGGTCAGTCTATGATTGGCAACTTAGAACTAGCCGAAGCAAAATTTAATTGGTTGATCAAAAATGTTCGTAAAGCTTAATAGATCAAGGAAGCAAATCTTGATTGCCTCACAGGTTGACGGTATCAAGATTTGAGCAGCAACAGTCATTTTAAGAAACATGAAAAATAGTAGCGCCAAGAATTGCTTCGACAACTGTGGCAATAACTAGCCCTGTCCAAAATTTTCCTGTGCTTTTACTAAATCCCAACGCATTGTCTTCGCGACTTGCTGTAAAGAACATTGACCAAGCTTGAGTTTCACTTAAGCGAGCAAACTGATTGAAGTCTTCGCGAAAGGCGATTGGGGTAAAAAGATTTTTGCCATTAAAGTCAAATTTGGTTTCCATTGTTTCCTCTGAAGAAGTTACTTGATGTTTGATGTAGATATCTTAACAATTGTTTACAATTAAAGGCAATATCTCTTAGGTGTGCTTTCCATTTACTCTTTAGACATAGAAAAGGCGGCACTTTGTGCCGCCTTTTCTATGTCTAAAGAGTCTATTGTTTAATTTGCTTCGATTCGCATTAAAACTTGACCATACTCAACTGGTTGAGTATTTTCCACTAGAATTTCTACGATTTTGCCAGAAGCTTCAGATTCGATCTCATTCATTAGCTTCATTGCTTCGATGATGCAAACTGTGTGACCTTTTTTGACTGTATCGCCAATCTCGATAAATGGAGATTCGTCAGGGCCTGGAGAGCGATAGAAAGTACCAACCATAGGCGACGTAATTTCGATCAGCTTTTTGGAAGGAAGAGAATCGGCGATCGTGGTGGTATGTGCCACAGTGTTTGTGGCAGTGTTCTCGATCGCAGTTGATGACATTGCGGAGACAACGGCAGGAGTTGGCATTGCCGCAGTTGCAGAATATCTATTTTCGCTTTTACGGATACTCAGACGGACATCGCCTGATTCTAGAGTCAGTTCGGTAATATCAGTCTTATTTAGAATCGTGACTAGTTCACGCACTTGCTCTAAGCTAAATTCCACCTAATTTTCACGCCCCAAATACGTGTCTTCACGAGTATCAATTTTGATGCGATCGCCAATATTCACAAATAGAGGAACATTGATTGATGCGCCAGTTTCCACCTTTGCAGATTTGCTGCCGCCCGTGGCAGTGTCACCCTTTAAGCCTGGATCGGTTTCGATCACTTCGAGGACGACCGTGTTGGGCAATTCTACTTCAATGATTCGTTCACCCCAGCGTACGACATTGACTTCCATGCCTTCTTTGATGTACTTGACACGAGTACCAATCTGGGAAGTAGTCAACGTGGCTTCGTCAAAGCTCTGCATATCCATAAAGACATAATCATCGCCTTCTTTATAGGTATGCTGCATTGAGCTTTTTTCTAGAACCGCTTGAGGGAGTGTCTCGCCAGCTCTAAAGGTCTTTTCTAATGTTTTACCCGTCATGGCGCTTTTTAGTGTGGTGCGAACAAATGCGGAACCTTTGCCTGGCTTTACGTGTAAAAATTCAACTACACGCCACACTTCGCCATCAAGTTCAATTGTTACACCGGGTCGAAAATCGTTACTAGAGATCATTGCAGGTTGAGTAATAGCCAGTGACAATTTTAGCTTAGCGATGTAACCTTTGCGACAAAAAATATTAAAACCAATATAAAAGCAGGTGGGACGCATCTGCAATTCGCATTATCAAAATAGGTCTTAATTGAAAGTCTGCCGAAGGCAGACTTTCAATTAAGACCTATTTTTGGGTTTGCTGCACCAAAAGTGAAGTAACCCCAAAAATAGGATTCATGATGAGGATATCTGGGGACGCATTGTAGCTCTACTACTTTTATGGCAATTGTTATAGAATTGAGTTTTTATAGGAGAGATCGGCACATGTCAGTAAAAAAGCAGTTTGGTAGTTTTGACGAATTGTTGGAAAGTTCAGAATTGCCTGTACTTGTTGACTTTTATGCACCTTGGTGTGGTCCCTGCCAGCTTATGACAGGAATTTTGGACAAGGTTAGTGAAAAGATGAAAGACAAAGTTCAGATTGTGAAGATCAATACTGATAATTATCCCGATCTCGCTTCTCAGTATAAGGTTTACGCTTTGCCAACATTGGTTCTGTTTAAGGATGGAGCACCTGTTGATCGAGTTGAGGGGGTAATTCAAGCCGATCAATTATGCGATCGCATAGCTGTTCACGCCTAATCAAAAAAAGCACCAGTAAAGGTGCTTTTTTTAGTCCTTAAGAGGCAATAATGAGCCGCTCATTATTGCCTGATTTAGGCAAGACAATCTGTAAGCTTTGCTAGTAGCTCTTCACGATGTAAATTGCGCCCAATGATCACCAGTTGATTATTTAAAGATTTGCCGCGATCGTCAGTTTTGAGTTCATAGCGTTTGCCACTGAGTTGAAAGACATAGCGGCTGTCGATATTAGCGAACCATAAAATACCCTTGGCACGGAAAACATCGATTGGTAATTGCTTGTCCAGAAAGTTTTGAAATTTATCAAGATCAAAAGCGCGATCGCTTTGAAATGAAATTGAGATAAATCCGTCGTTTTCGAGGTGATTAGAATGGTGATGATGATCATGGTCGTGATGATCATGTTGGCAATTGGCATCGTGGCTGTGTTCATGGGCATGAGCGTGGTCGTGGTCGTGGTGGGCGTGCTCGTCATGCTCGTGATGATCAGCCTGTTGGCTAGACTCTTTGGTAGCAGCGATCGCTGATTGGTCGATCTGAATATCCAGAATTAGCGGTAATGGGACAACTCCTAAATGCGATCGCAAAATTCTGGCTTTAGTCTTGGTTTTGTGAATGTAAGTTTCCAGCTCTTGTAGCTTTTCTTCGGGAACTAGATCGGTTTTATTAAGAATAATAATATCGCCATACATGATTTGAGCATAGGCAGCATCACTATTGAAATGGTCAGATGTAAAAGCTTCAGAGTCAACAACTGTCAAAATCGAATCAAGACGAGTTAAATGCTGTAGCTCAGTGCCTAAGAATGTTAAGGCGATCGGTAAAGGATCGGCTACGCCAGTAGTTTCGACAATCATGTAATCAATGCGATCGCCTTTTTCAAGGATACTATAAACCGCATTAACTAGACCATCATTGATGGTGCAGCAAATACAGCCATTGCTTAGTTCCATCATGTTTTCATCGACTGAAACTAACAATTGACTATCGATGTTGATATCGCCAAACTCATTTACTAAAACCGCGACCTTCAAATCCTGTTGGTTTTGTAAAATGTGATTGAGCAAGGTGGTCTTACCACTGCCTAAAAAACCTGTAATGATCGTAACTGGCATCCCGCGTTTGGGGACATCTACATCAATAAAATCTGGTGTAATTTCTTGTTTAACAATGCGATCGGAAGTGAGCATGGACTTTAGGCAAGAATAACTTTGATTATCATTTTAGCTGATCGTCACATAGCTCATCAAAACCGATTTTGGTGTTTCCAGCGCCTTCGGCGCTGGAAACACCAAAATCGGTTTCATAATTTGAATTAGTTATGAAGATTTTTAGCATCGCAATCGCTGGAAACCTCAAAAAGGATTTTGATGAAATCTCGTTGTCGGCAAACTTTCATCAAAATCCTTTTTGAAAATTATAATTGTTGTAATGTCCAGCATTTGACTTTACTTTCTGAGTTTTATGTCCTAATTTTACTAAAGATAGCTTTATCATTGCGAATCATCATGTCAGTTCTCGAAGCTCAAATTCCCTTTAGCCTAGACAATATCCTAGCCGCATTAGAAGAGCGTCTAGAATTGGAAGAAGCGATCGATGGGTTGCCACTAACACAAGCATTAGAGAAATGTTTGACCTTTGCAGATGCTAATAGCTTAGTAAAGCTTTCTGAGTTTATCAAACAAGAAATTTATGGTTATGGTAGTTCTCCCCCAAGCTATCGATATGTTCAATTAAGCTATTTCGATGCTGGCGGACAGTTGATCAATGGATTAAATCAATACAGTATTTACCCTATAGTTACAGGGGTTTGTAAATTAGAACTACATCTAAAGAATGGATTAACATTGATTCTGCCAAAACAGATTTTGACATTTTTGTCGCAAGTCTCAGGTCAAGAAGTAGATACTGGTCATGTTTCACCAAACCTAATCAAAAACCTTTTAGAGACTATTCGCAAAGAAACTATTGTGAAATTTATGGAGATCGCCACTTAGTCTCAAAACCATTCCAACTTAAGCGCAGGCATCAGTCTTTGTAAGTTTTTTAAGGATTTCCCTTGCCAAGGAACACTTTCAGAACCTTGCACAGTAATCTTAATTGTTTCTTTTTGGCGAACTTTGATCACGAATTTGGATAGGACATTAATACCTGAGCTATTTAAAAATTCTAACTGACAAAGATTTAAGGTGATCTTTTTTGGGCTTTGTGCAATGACATTCTCTAAAACTTGCACAATTGGAGCATATTCTTCTGTCCCTGCTAAACGTAAAGATCCTTGGCAATAGATAACTGTATCTGATTGTTCATACCAGACTCTATAGTCATCTCCTTTAACTTCCATTATTTAAATTCTCCTGATAAAAATTTGATTCATATTTCCCAAAAAAGTCACTAGGGATCAACCTAATAATTTTGTTGAATATTTTGCTATAGGGGTAACTGCACCATTGTTGTCACAATTGTGGCTGGCTTATCAGAAATCTGTTCAAACTTCCATCCCAGAACTGCATCATAATCCATGATCATGGTCAAATAGCCAAGTCCAGAACTTTCGGATTCGTCATTGTCAGAGCTTTTTTCGACTTGGTTTATATACATTTCACCAATATCGCTAGTGGTAATTTTCTGCAAGTAAGCCTGAAAATCAGTGATCGCATCTTGGCAAACACTATTTTTTGATACAAATATTAGGCGATCGCTAAATAGATGCACTTCTAGATTGACTGGTTGTCCTACACTTTTATCACTATATTTCATTGCATTTTCCAGCAATTCATTAGCGACAAAGCTAACTGCATGACGTACTTCAGTTTGTTTGTTTAAAGCAGCACTAGTATCACCAGGGAAAAAGTTCTTGACATAATCTCCTAGGAAATCAGCCGAAAGCCCATTGGTCTTCCAACGTAGCTGGATTGGTAAAGATGATGGAGAAAATCCTAGAACCAAAAATTCGCTTCTTTCGGGAAAATTTTCTGTGAATTCTCCAAAGACTTGCGCCATAGTTAACGCCATTTTTTAATGTTTGTAGTTATTTAGGATTTCTTAAGTGGTCTGCTATATCTTACAAAAGCTTAACAAATCTATGATTTCTTTTACTACGTTTAGGGACTTGATGCAACCTGTTAAATTACATAAATACTAGAGTTTGTCTTTGGAAAACTCTAGTATTTATGTAATTTAGTACCACGATAAATTCTATGTCTGCTCAAATTGACAACTCACAAGATCCTAGCGATCGCAATGCTTCAGAGCAATGGTTTATTTGTAAACTTGATACGGGCGTTTGCGAGATCGTCAAAAGCGATCGTAGTGAAGAAATCGCAAATTCATTAGAAACTTGGGGTGCTTTTGCCTCTCAGGGCGAAGCGATCGCTAAACGAGTCGGACTAATCCGCGCTGGAAAATGCAAACCGCAATAAGTTTTTGATTTCCTGCCTTTGGCGGCAGCAGTTCTCATTATCAAAATCGGTTATTTGAAAGCCCGCCAAAGGCGGGCTTTCAAATAACCGATTTTGGTGTTTCCAGTGCCGAAGGCGCTGGAAACACCAAAATCGGTTTCATAATGAGAATTGCTGCTTTGGCGGGGGATCAGCAACAAGTAGCCATGAGGCGCTACTATAATACGGGACTACACTTTGTGGGAATTTTTACGTCATGATATCCGTTTCCGCTCGATTTGAAGAACTGCGAGCTAAAGGGCAAGCCGCGCTCATTCCATTTATTACGGCTGGCGATCCTAACTTAGAGACAACAGCAAAAGCTTTGCGGGTCTTAGATCAAAACGGTGCGGATATAATCGAGCTTGGTGTACCTTACTCAGATCCATTAGCTGATGGTCCCGTAATTCAAGCCGCAGCAACAAGAGCTTTGCAAAATGGGACAACACTGGAAAAAGTTTTAGATGTTGTGCGAACTGTTGCGCCAAATCTGCGATCGCCAATTATTTTGTTTACTTATTACAACCCAATTTTGAATATGGGTGCAGAAAAGTTTTTGCAAACAATTTATGAAGCAGGGATTAGAGGTTTAGTTGTTCCCGATTTACCTCTGGAAGAATCTCATGTTTTGTTAGAGCCTGCGCAAAAAGTTGGGATTGAAGTGATTTTGTTAATCGCTCCTACTAGCCCACCTGAGCGCGTAGCAGCGATTGCGGAGAAGTCACAAGGCTTTATCTATGTAGTTAGTGCTACGGGTGTTACAGGCGTGCGTACCGAAGTTGCAAAGGGAGTAAAAACGATGATCGAGCAACTGCGGGTGATCACAGACAAACCGATCGCTGTTGGTTTTGGTATTTCGCAGCCTGAACATGCTAAGCAGGTAATCGACTGGAACGCGGATGGAGCGATCGTTGGGAGTGCGATGGTAAGAAAGCTTGCAGAACCTGATGGTGGCTTACATGCGATCGCTGAACTTTGCAAAACTCTCAAGCAATCAATTAGTAGAGACTAGATCTTAGGGATTGGAGCTTAGAGATTAGGAAGTAGAGATTTAAGGCTTATGAATATTTTGATTGTTGCGGGTATTGCGTTCGCGGTTTTTGCTGTTCTAGTTTTGCTGTTGTGGTTATTGTTTGAGTGGCAATACATGACTCGCCAAGGAAACTTACTAGAATTTGATAGTGGTCTTTGGCAATTTTTGGCCTACGAGCCAGAACACTATCGTATTGAGTTATTGCTCACAGGAACCAACAAAACTCGTAATCTGGATGTGTTTCTAGTAGAAGTAGAGCCAGAGATCTCGATGCTTTCTAGCGATAATCTTGATGGCATTAATAGCAAAGTCGAGTTGCGATCGCGCCATCCAAATTCTGCTAGTCGTAACGATAACTATTGGGAGTCATATATTGTTACTCCTAATCACAGTACAGGTGTCGAGATTCAAATTGACCTCAGTGGCAAAAACTTAGAAGAACTGAAGACTGTATGGGTACGTGTCCATTACACAATTTATGGGCCAGCAGGACGCGAAGAAAAAGTCAAACATTGCATTATTCCCTTACAGTTTCCTGATGCAAATCAAAGGGAACGTTGGCGACCCACACCTGATGCGGATGTGTTGCCTATCCGCACGCACATTTTATCGGCGGGAGATAATCCAGTTGAAGTGATGCAGCGCTATGTGATGAGTCATGCTCAAGCAGGTGATATTGTCACGATCGCGGAAACGCCGATCGCAATTATGCAAGGAAATTTCTATCATCCCAGTGACATTAAGCCTAAGTGGTTAGCTAAACGTCTTTGCTATTACTTTAAAAGCACTTCTAGTCTCGCCACTGCTTGCGGTTTACAATCCCTGATTAATGAGTCGGGCGCATGGCGAGTAGCTTTTGCTTTTATTGTCGGAGCTTTAGCTAAGGCATTTTTGCGAGTGCCTGGGGTGTTTTATATGCTGGCTGGCGATCAAGCAAGATTGATTGATGATGTGACAGGAACTTTGCCTCCGTATGATCAGTTTATTGTCTTAGGCCCGAAAAATCCTCAAGCTGTAGTTGATGAAATCAAGGCAGGGACGGGTCTAGAAGCTGCGATCGTGGATGTAAACGATTTACGCCGTGTGAAGGTCTTAGCATCGACTTCTGGGGTGTCTGAGAAATTGCTCAATCAAGCTCTATTAATGAATCCTGCGGGTAATGCTTCCGAGCAGACTCCAATCGTTTTGATTCGCCCTAATAGTGGCGTATAAATTTAGATGTGCGTGGCTCTGCCCCGCATAAAAAACCAAAAAAATTTTAAAAGGCTTGCTTTGCAAGCCTTTTAAAATTTTTTTGGTTTTGATAAAAGCGCTTAGCGCTGTAGCATTTTTAGAACTGGTAACCTAAGCTGAAATAAAAGGCGGATTCTTGTAAGTTAGAGCTGCGATCGCTGAGATTAACAAAGGGAATTGCGTAATCTAAGCGCATATTTAATCTTTCTAATGGCGTAAATAGCAATCCCAGTCCACCACCAGCTAAAAAGTTCTGATTAGGTAAAGTGTTGGGATTATTGGGATGATTCCAGATTACCCCAGCATCTAAGAATGGAATGATTTGCAGTAAGGCAGCATTTTGCTCATTGCGGAGTGCCACCAACCGATTTTCTATGGAGAAGCGAATTCCATTATCACCAGTGCGGGCATTTTGGCGAAATCCTCGCAAAGACTGACCACCACCAATCGTAAATTGCTGTGAAGAGAGCAGCGGATTGGCAGATAGTTGCAAATCTAAAGCGCCAATCAGTAATGAATCCGCTCCTAAGGACTGTACACGCTGAATCTGTCCAAGCCAGCTTAGGAAGGAACCACTCGGGGTCGTGACGTTGGTAGAGCCAAATAAACCTGTGCCTAAACTAAACTGCGATCGCAATGACCAAGCGCCAGCGAGATCGCGTAAGGTGTAGTCCTGACCAAACTTGATGACACTAGTACGGGTTGTCCCATCTGGCTCTGGCCCAATGCCAAAGGGGGTGGCAAGGTTATTAAAAGCAAATGTTTGTCCATTTTGATAGCTATAGCCAATGGATAAAGCAAATTCTTCTACACTTGACCTAACTAACGGCTGACGAAAAGTCAAGTCAAAGAGATTACTATTTCCGCGAATATTTAGTACGTCAAATGGAGCTTGAGTGATTCGATAGTTACTGGGAGAATATCGCAATGACAAGGTTCCATTCATGGGATTGAGTGGAATATTATAAGAAAGATCGTATTGATTAGAGCCTCCTGTAGTTGTTCCGTAATAGGAAGCAGCCAATGTGTCGCCATTGCCAGAGAGGTTCCGAAAGAATAACCCGCCGCCGTAACGTTCTGAACCGACTGCGGGAGGAGAGAAGTTATCGATACTAGCAAATCCACCAAACTGATTTGCTTCTTTAACTGTAACGACGAGAATACTACTATCGGGCTGACTTCCTGATTTTAAACTTGCTTCAATATCGCTAAATATGGGATCTGCGCGTAACAATCGCAACTGATCTTCGAGTTTGGCCGTGTTGAGAGGTGTGCCAGTCGCTAATTCCACTCGCGATCGCACATAATCGGGATTAGTATTTTTTAAGCCGATAATTTCAATTTTCTCGACTCTACCTTCAATAACTTTAATCGTGACTATACCATTAGCAGTTTGCTGTGCATCGACTACTGCTTGAGAAGTGATGTAGCCGCGATCGGCATAGATTTGTGTAACTAATTGAGCTGCTTTTTCGATCTGTTCAGGAGTTACTTGTTGTCCTTCTATGGTTTTAGAAATTGCTGCTATCTCAGCACTAGTTAAGATGGTGCTACCAATAATTTCAACTTTTTTGACTGCGATCGCTTGAGCTATTGGGGATAGAACTACAGGCGATGGGTTTGGAAGAGAAACACCAGAATTAATCGTTTCTCCTGCTGCCATTTCCACGGAGCCAAGGAGAATAACGATCACAGCTAAGAAATGTGAGTGATGATGACTAATTAGTTTGAATAAGCTCATGCTAATATCAATTTTGGATAGCTACAGTTCACCAAAGAATAACTTGAGATTGGAGATTTAGGGCACAATTTTTTACTTCTTGGTGTTCAATACACAAAAGTTAATATGATTTACAACATTTCTCAGATGTTTCAATGTTATAAAAGTTTTTGTCATGTGCCAACGGTTCTATGATTTGAAAGAATAAGGAACCATTTAAGAATTACTTTCTGCAATCAAAAACTCTAAGAGATCTCCCCATTCCCCTTTCTTATAAAGAGAAGCTGGGTGGCTAGACAATTCTTAAATGGTTTCTAAGATCTGTCGCAAGCATACTCTTAATTAAAATAATTAAAAGTAGTTAAAATAGTTAATAGCAGTTAAAAATAATATTTATTTCAACTTATAACAAAAGGAGAAACTCAATGTCAGTAGTTGTCAAGAGTAATTTTATGCAAATTAGACGAGCAGCGATCGCATTGCTATTGATGCAACCTTTTGTTATAGGAAGTGCTGCTTTTGCTCAGTCAATTGTGCCAACTCAAGGCTCAGGTAATTTAGGAACACAAGTAGCCCCTGATATTACTAACGCTCAACAATTAAATATCACAGGTGGCACACAAGCCGCCGCAAATCTCTATCACAGTTTCCAGCAATTTGGCTTAACTCAGGGAGAGATTGCCAACTTTATGTCTAACCCTAGCGTTCAGAATATTCTGGCGCGGGTGTCTGGTGGTAATGCTTCTGTGATTAATGGACTCATTCAGGTTACGGGTGGTAATTCTAATCTCTATTTATTAAATCCTGCGGGAATTATTTTTGGAGCTAATTCTAGTTTGAATGTTCCTGCTGCGTTTACGGCGACTACGGCAAGTGGAATTCAGGTGGGTAATAGTTGGTTTGGAGTAAATACAGGGATTGATGATGTCAAAAAGTTAACTGGAACTCCCCAAGCTTTTGGCTTTGCTAGTTCTAATTCAATGCCAACGAGTGAACAACCTGCTGCGATCGTTAATGCTGGCAACCTTACTGTTAAAGAAGGACAGAGCATTACTCTTGTGGGTGGTTTGGTAATTAATACAGGCACAATTACTTCACCATCAGGCAAAATCACGATCGCTGCATCAGCAGATGGAAAATACGTCAAAATTACACCTGAAGGAAGCTTGCTGAGTTTGCAACTACCGATCGCTGATCAGAATCAATTAGCGCAGTCAAATGTTCAGGCCAAGGATCTACCAAATCTACTGACTGGTTCTGCAAACCTTCGCAATATGACGGGTTTAAATACTGATGCTTCAGGCAATGTGCTTGTGGCGAATACAGCGATTCCCAATACTGCGGGAACTGCGATCGCGTCAGGCAATCTCAATGTGTCGAGCACTACGGCTAAAGGTGGCGAGATTAATGTCTTAGGCGATCGCGTTGGTCTAGTTTCTGCAAATATCAATGCTTCGGGTGCGATCGGTGGCGGAACAGTTTTGATTGGTGGTGATTATTTAGGTAAAGGTATTGTTCCCAATTCCCAAATTACTGTTATTGATCAATCATCAACGATTAATGCAGATGCGCTACTCTCAGGGACTGGCGGAAAAGTAATTGCTTGGGCAAATGATAAAACTAGTTTTAGTGGCAAAATTTCAGTGCGCGGTGGCATTAATGGAGGTAATGGAGGCTTTGTCGAAACTTCTGGCAAAAACTATCTAAATATTCAGAATGCATCTGTAGATGCTGCTGCTCCCCAAGGCAGCATCGGCAGCTGGCTCCTCGATCCATTAAACATTATTGTTCAGATTGGGGGAACTGCGACGTTAGCAGATATAGCTAATGCCGCAGATACCGTCACTACCTTCACAATTTCCCCTGCAATAATTTCGGCGGCGGTGGCAAATGTGACATTTGTCGCATCTAACGATATTACCTTTAGCGATAGTGTAGTCATGAATAATGCAGGAGTGGGGTTGACAGCTACGGCTGGAAGAACCTTGACCTTAGCGGCTGGAGCCGACATTACTACGCAGGACGGTGCGATTAATTTTACGGCTGCCAATATGAATATTAATGCCAGACTCAACACTGGTGGTAGTGGTTCTCCAATTAGCTTGAATGCCACGGGTGATATTACGATCGCCTCTCAGGGAAGTACTTTTTTTGACCCCGCTATTGTCGCTGGCAATGTATCCATCGTCACTACAAATGGCAATATTTCCACAGGAAGTATTCAAGCAATTACAACTTCAGGCAGTAATGTTTCTTTAATTGCTAACAATGGAAATATTACTCTTGATGGTTATATTCAATCTGGTTTTGTGAATAATGCTGCAAGCGACAGTACGATTACGATTAGAGGTAATAGCTTTCGAGCTATCAATCCTATCCAAGGGCCTGCAAATATCGGTAATCAACAGATTCCACTTAGTCTAGTAGTTTTTAACGCTAACCAACAGAATAATAATCCCGTTACGCCGTTACCACGACGAATTGAACTAACCCTACCCAATGACACCCAGCCTAGAATTGTTGCAGGTAGTGCTGCTGATCCCTTAAGTATTTCAATTGTGATTCTGCAAGATACTTCGTTTAAGTTCTCTAAAATTACGCCAACCACTTTCGGTGTAAATTCCCCTGTTGATTCACTTTTACCTACAGGTAGCGGCATTGAGGGAGCAATTAGTATTGGTAGTACCAACATTCCCCCCAATGTTTTGGTTCTAGTCTCTGACCAGTCATTTAGTTCTAATAGTGGGCTTGCGAATACCTTGACTGCGACTAACACTTTGAGTAGCGATGCGATCGCATCTGCTCGTACTGCTGACTTGCAAGCAAATGCTAGTGAAGTAAAGGAATGCGAACCTACTGGGACAAAGAAACCAATTTTGAACATCACTGCATCCGTGCCCTCGGCAACGGTAACTCGTACTGCCCAAAATCAAAATCGTTCAAATTTGCCACCATGCAAAGAATAGTTTAAAGAATTTGTGAGATTGTGCCCCTTTGGGGCACAATCTCACAAATTCTTTAGGATTGCTATATGAAAAATAAAATCTATCTAACTGCGATCGCTAGTGCGATTTTACTCATAACACCGAGCGCAGTATTTGCTACAGGGCTTGGTAATCCTGCTATTCCATCTCAAGATGTGCGATCAGCAGCAGACGAGCTTGTCCAGACAGGCTTACAACAATTTCGAGCGCAAAAGTTTGATCTCGCGATCGCGAGTTGGCAGCAAGCGCTAAACCTCTATCAGCAGCAAAAGAATAGTAAGGGTGCAATAAATGTCCTTGAGACTTTAGCAGAAGCATCAAAAATGCTTGGCAAATATGAAAAAGCGATCGCTTACTCACAGCAATTACTTACATTAGCCCAAGGTCTAGGCGATCGGAAGATTGAAGCCATTGCGTTGGGTAATCTTGGCAATAATTATCGCATTGTTGGTAACTATGTTAAGGCTTTAGAATTGCAGAAACAAGGTTTAGCAATTTGGCAGGAATTAAGCGATCAGCAAAGAGAAGGACAGGTTCTGGCTAGTCTTGGTAATATTCACTATGACCTTGGCAACTACAACATAGCCACAAATTTTTATCAGCGAAGCCTCAAAATTGCGAGGGCGGTCGGGAATGGGCAAGGAATTGTTTCTTTACTTAATAGCTTAGGTGCGATCGCAGGTACACAAGAAGAATATTCCGAAGCAATCAAGTATTATCAACAAAGCCTTGATAATGCTAGAAAAATTGGTTTTCGAGAAGCGGAAGGAAACGCACTGAATAATATTGGCTCTAACTATCATGTTCAGCGTAAATACAAAGAAGCGATCGCCTATTATGTGCAAGCATTAACCGTTGCTAAGGAACTTAAAAATCCTCGTCTTGAAGGAGCCGCAGTCGGCGGTATGGGGTTAGCCTATGTGTTTTTGGAAGAATACGACAAAGCTTTATCTTTGCAAGAGCAAAGTTGGCAACTAGCCAAGCAAATCGGCGATCGTCGTCTCGAAGCTATGACTTTAGCCAATTGGGGCTATACACTTTGGCGATCGCAAAAGTATGCAGAAGCAGAGCAGAAATTTCTCACGAGTCTGAACTTATTGGAGTCTCTGCGTTCTAACTTAAGTGATGGTGATAAGGTTTCGATTTTTGATACGCAGCTTCATGCTTTTAATTTGTTGCAACTGATCATGGTCGCTCAGGGGAAGCCTGAAGAAGCGCTGGAAATTTCTGAACGTGGTCGAGCCCGCGCCTTTGCTGAGCTTCTCTCCCGTCGCATTAGTTCAAGTTCTGCACCAAAAGCAGAACAAAAAAATGATTCTACTATTCCATCTTTATCATCTGTTAGTATTGCCGATATTCGCCGTATTGCAAAACAACAGAATGCGGTAATGGTGGAATATTCACTGATTGCTAATCCTAGCTTTATTGGACAGGGAAAGCTTAAGGGGGAATTTATCAAGCTCTATATTTGGGTGGTGCAGCCTTCGGGTGCGATCGCATTTCGCGAGGTAGATCTCAAGAAAATCAATATTTCCGTAATGGATTTAGTTGCCGATATTCGTAGCTTATTTAATGATGCAAACGGAATTGTTCAAGATCCTAAGGAAGTATTAGAGAAGTATGGGGATCTTAAGCAATTATATGCAGTTCTGATTCAGCCAATCCAAGACTTACTGCCTAAAGATGCAAATACCAGAGTAATTTTCTTGCCTCAAGGATTGCTTTTCCTAGTTCCATTTGCAGCTCTAATTAATTCTAAGGATCAATTCTTAATTGAGAAGCATACAGTTCAAATTGCGCCTGCTATTCAAGTTCTCGATTTCACTCACCAACTTAGCCAACAATTGCAAAAAGTTAATTTGCAGGAAGTTCTCATTGTTGGCAATCCCACTATGCCTAGTTTAGGAAATCCGCCGTTCCAGTTACCAACTTTGTTAGGAGCCGAAAAAGAAGCAAAGGCGATCGCCTCTTTGATGAATACTACTTTTTTGACAGGTGACAGCGCGACTAAAGTGGAAGTTGTCAGTAAGATGAAATCTGCTCGTTTTGTCCATCTCGCTACCCACGGACTATTAGAGGAATATCGTAAAGGTGAGATCCCAGGTGCGATCGCCCTTGCACCTAGCTCAGGAGATGATGGATTTTTGACGGCTAGCGAAATTGTGACGATGCGGTTGAATGCGGAGATGGTGGTACTAAGTGCTTGCAAAACTGGACAAGGCTTATTAACTGGCGATGGTGTGATAGGGCTATCGCGATCGCTAATTAGCGCGGGTGTTCCCAGTGTTGTCGTGTCGCTATGGGCTGTACCTGATGAGCCAACAGCATTGCTAATGACCGAGTTTTATAAAAAGTTTCAGACTGAACCGAACAAAGCACAAGCCATTCGTCACGCTATGCTTGCCACCAAAGCTAAGTATCCTGACCCACTGAATTGGGCGGCATTTACATTAATCGGTGAGAATTAAAAAAGGGGGGCGCTTTGCGCCCCCCTTTTTTAATTCTTATAGACCGTTGCGTCCCCAGACGACAAAAGCGATCGAAAGTGTAAACATACCAAGCACGCCAAACCAACCCAATGACAAGATATCCATAGTTTCGTAACAATTTTAATAAATTTTTCTAATTATCATAATATGCTTTACCGCCAAAAACAATTTTATTGAAAGTCCGCCGACAGCGGACTTTCAATAAAATTGTTTTTGATAAAAAAGTTAAGTCGAATGTCTATAGCAACTTTTTGATAAGAGATGCATTCTTTACTAGTATCTAACTATCTCATGGGTATTATTAGGTGATGAGCTAAACTGCACACCATACCCATACAGATCACTTTTCTAGAGGCGATCGCATCATGTTTTTACCCAAATTTGCATCAAAAAAGATTTTAATTGCATCGGCTTTCTCTTGTTTAGCTTTAAGTACAGTGGCTTTGCCCTTGTCTTTGAGTCTTTTTACCCCTTCAGCTCAAGCCCAGTCACGTAGAGTCCGCTATACCCCACCTAGTAATCTTGGTACTCCCATAGTTTCAACCCCAGGTGCTACTCGGAGTGCTGGTTGTGTTGGTTCAACTATAGATTGCCTAATTGGACTAGTACCAGATTTAGTAGCAGAAACTGCTCCAGTCCCCCAGACGATTTCGGCACGTCCAACAATTTATTTCTTGATCCCAAAGGTTGACGGCAAAGTAATCTTTACTCTGCATGAAGCAGATAGTATGTTGGAAAAGGGTAAACGAATCTATTTGACGAATTTTGAACTTAAAAGCAAAGCAGGTATCCTTGCTTTCAAGATTCCTGATCATGTGCAAAGCCTAAAGATTGATCAAAACTATGTATGGGAATTTATGGATACCGACAATGATGTCAAGGTAATTGGTTCCATTCGGAGGGTTTTACCGAATCAGAATTTAGTTAGGCAACTTAAAGAAGTTTCACTACCTTTAGATCGCGCAGCCTTGTTTGCTCAAGAGGGCATCTGGTATGAAACCGTACAAACTTTGGCTGAAGCGCTGCAAGGTACGCCTAAAAAGGCTGAGATTGTCAGTGAATGGAACGAATTGCTTAAGTCAGCTAAGCTAAATCGGGTTCTGCCACATTCGTTTTTGAAGAGTGCCGAGACAAGTTCTGAAAACATTTCACCACTTAAACAGAATAGCTATTAGCGACTTTGGAGATAGGATGAGCGACGCGCGTCCTATTGTTTTGGAGCAAATATTTACTTGATAATGGCGATTAGATCTCGATTAAAAAACAGTTTGTGGAAATGGCGCGGGATTGCGATCGCTGCGCCGACAATTTCCCTATTGGTGATCGGGTTACGGCTAATTGGGGCACTTGAATCGCTTGAATTAGCCATGCTCGATCAGTTTTTTCGATGGCGATCTCCTGAACCCACAGATCGTCGGATCGTGATTATTGGTATTGATGAAGCTGATATACGCCAATACCAATGGCCAATTGATGACGCTTTATTGACTAAGTTGTTAGATAAAGTCCGACAACAAAAACCGCGTGCGATCGGCTTAGATCTGGTTCGAGACAAGACAGATAATGCTGGCTATCCACAATTAGAAAAACTATTTAAGACCACTCCTAATTTGATAGGAGCTTACAAAACATCTGATTTAGTTACATCAAATTTTTCGGTTTCAGATATTAAACCTCCGCCTGCGCTTGCCCAACTCGATCAAATTGGTGCAATCAATCTTGTTCATGATGGAGATGGTCGTCTTCGTCGCGGTTTACTATCGTTAAGTTTACCCGATGGCAAAGCAGGGCTTAGTTTTGGGTTGCAACTAGCCTTACTCTATCTGGATGAGGAAAAAACTATTCCCCTTGAACAAATTGAGCAAGCTCTAAAGCCTCCAAAGTTAAGAGCTAATGATGGTGGTTATAATCGAATTGACGTGGGAGGACATCAATTTATAATTAATTACCGTCGATCGCTTCAAGGTTTTCAGACTGTAAGAATGGCGGATGTATTGGAGGGGAAAATAGCACCAGATTTATTCCGCGATCGCATCGTGATGATTGGGGTAACTGCTGTAAGTATTAGGGATTGGTTTTTCACTCCTCTCGATGGTGGACTTGGCAGTACAAGAATTTTGACCGCAGGAATAGAAGTTCATGCTCAGATAGTGAGTCACATCCTGAGTAGCACTCTTGACGGTCGAGCTGCGATCCAATCATGGGAAGAGTATTGGGAATGGCTATGGATTTTTGGTTGGTCGCTATCTGGTTCGGCCTTGATTTGGCAATGGCGTAATGTAAAGGTAAAGGAGCAAAAAATTCAGTTGCTAATAATGCGATCGCTGAGCATATTAGTCTTAGCGGGGAGTCTATTTGCATCTTGCTTTATCGCTTTAACCTATGGCTGGTGGATACCCTTTGTCCCTGCGGCGATCGCGTTTATTGGTGGTGGGGTAATCGTTACTAGCTATCTAGCAATTACAGCGGCGCAAATTCGCACTTACTTTAGCCGCTATTTAACCGATGCCGTAGTTAAAAGTTTATTAGAAACGCCTGAGGGTCTAAAGCTAGGGGGAGATCGCCGCAAAGTCACTATTCTCATGTGTGACCTGCGCGGCTTTTCCACAATTTCCGAAAAGATGCCGCCCGAAAAAGTTGTGGAAATTCTCAATATTTTTCTTGGCACAATGACCGAGGCGATCGCAACTTATCAAGGCACGATTGATGAATTTATTGGCGATGCGATTTTGGTGCTATTTGGTGCGCCGATCTATCGTGAAGATGATGCGGCGAGGGCAGTGGCTAGTGCGATCGCTATGCAATTAGCCATGCGATCGGTGAACGAGAAACTCGCTCAACAGCAACTTCCTGAAATCGCGATGGGAATCGGCATTAATACAGGTGAAGTCGTAGCTGGTAATATCGGTTCTCAATCTCGCGCTAAATATGCTGTGGTTGGCAATCATGTGAATCTCACAGCGCGGATTGAATCATATACTGTGGGTGGACAAATTTTAATATCGGAAGCCACTTACAAGGAAATTGAAGACATCGCTAAGACCAATGGCTCTATGGAAGTAGAGCCTAAAGGCGTATCACATCCAATTTCTATCTACGATATTTGTGGTCTTGGTGGCATATACAATCTAGAACTTCCTTCTCTCAGTGATTCTTTGCAATTGTTGCCAACTCCGATTCCAATCACCTATCGCATTTTAGAGGAGAAGCATCTAGGCACAGAAATGTTTGAGGGCGAGCTACGGCAGTTATCTCCTGATGGGGCGGAGATTTTCTCTGATCAGGACGTTCCTGTGTTAACTAATCTCAAACTCCATCTCCAAATTTATGACCAAGACCAACAGCTAGAGATTGAAGGTGAAATCTATGCCAAGGTTCTTAAGCATCAGAAACCTAGTCAAACGGTTTTAGAACATGTATCGCCATCACGACAGACTAAACCGATTTATGTGCATTTCACCACTGTACCAAATAATCTCAAAGATTGGATTAGTCAGCAAACAACTGTGTAGCATAAGACATACAATGCTTTGTGCTCAAGCCCAAATCAATAAATTTTTAATTTTTTAAAAGTGTTGAAAAGCAACACTTTTAAAAAATTTATTGTGGTTCGTTTGATCGAAAATTTCTGTAAACGGTAATCGCGACAATTGTGATGTCCATACAAACTATAGAAACTATAGTTTATTCGTTCAAAAGCGAGTGGCGGTGCTTCGCACCGCCACTCGCTTTTTGGGGTTTACGTTGTTTTGCGTGGAAATAATTGTGAAACAAAGAGTTAGACTATTTACATTACCTTTACCCATTTTCGCAAAGTCAAATTTTGCCCTATGCCCAATCGTCTCGCACAATCGCAAAGTCTCTATCTCCGTAAACATGCTGATAACCCGATTGATTGGTATCCTTGGGGCGATGAAGCTTTAGAAAAAGCGAGAACTGAAAACAAGCCAATCTTTTTGTCAATTGGTTACTCTAGCTGCCATTGGTGCACGGTGATGGAGCATGAGGCTTTTTCGGACACAGTAATTGCGGACTACATGAACGATCGCCTTGTGGCAATTAAGGTTGATCGGGAGGAGCGTCCTGACCTTGACAGCATCTATATGCAAGCTGTACAGATCATGGGCGAAAGTGGTGGCTGGCCCCTGAACTTGTTTCTAGCACCTGATGATTTGGTTCCATTTTATGGCGGGACATACTTCCCCATCGAGCCACGCTATGGACGGCCAGGATTTTTACGAGTGTTGCAATCGATTCTAGAAATCTATCACGATCGCAATCAAGATATTCAAGATTATAAAGAGCAAATAGTTCGTAATCTGCATCAAGTTAATAAACATACACCCGTACCGATTATTAATGATGAAGTATTGACAAATGGAATTGCTAAATGTGCAGAAGTTGTCACCAATCGCGATTATGGAACTTGTTTCCCGATGATACCATATGCCAATTTTTTGTTGAGAGCGAGTCGTTTTGAATCTCTAAATCCTGAATCTAGTGACAATATTCTCAAAGATAAAGTACAACAACGCGGTTTATCCTTGGCTCTTGGCGGCATCTTTGACCATGTGGCGGGGGGATGGCATCGCTATACAGTCGATCATACTTGGACAGTACCCCACTTTGAGAAGATGCTCTATGACAACGGCTTGATCATGGAATATCTAGCTAATCTCTGGATGTCGGGGCTGCAAGAACCTGCGATCGCCCGTAGCTGTGAACTCACTGCCACATGGCTCCAGCGTGAAATGCTTACAGAAGAAGGGTGCTTCTATGCTTCGCAAGATGCGGATAGTGAAGGAAGAGAAGGTAAGTTTTGGGTCTGGAGCTATACGGAACTCAAAAAGAATTTTAGTGCGACGGAAATTGCCTTGCTAGTTCAAGAATTTACGATTTCCGAAACTGGTAACTTTGAAGGAACCAATGTTTTGCAACGTAAAAAGCAGGGTGAACTATCACCAGAAGTTGAAGCTTGTTTAACGAAATTATTTCGCCTCCGTTATGGTGAATATTCACGTCCGACTGATGCGTTTCCTGTTGCTCGTAGCCAAGCTGATATTCGCGAAATTGATTGGGAAGGGCGCGTACCGCCTGTGACCGATACCAAGGCAATAACGTCGTGGAATGCTCTGATGATATCAGGTTTGGCGAATGCCTATTGTGCTTTCCAAAAGCCCATCTATAAACAACTCGCAGTTAATGCCGCTAAGTTCATTCTCGAAAACCAATGGATCGAAGGGCGGTTACAACGGATTAATTATGAAGGTCAAGCGGAGGTGGCGGCGCAATCAGAAGACTATGCTTTCTTAATCAAAGCGCTTCTAGATTTGCATCAAGCCATTCCTGAGGAAGCAAATTTTTATTTGCAACAGGCGATCGCAATTCAAGCTGAATTTGATCGTGACTTCTGGGATGCTCTATCGGGTGGCTATTTCAACACTACTAGCGAATCCAGCCAGCATTTGCTGTTGCGTGAGCGTAACTATCAAGATAATGCTACGCCTTCACCCAATGGAATCGCGATCGCGAATCTAGTTCGCATTGCAAGCCTGACGGAAAAATTAGAGTATCTTGATCGCGCAGAATTAGCTCTCAAACGCTTTGGTCATGTGATTACGAATAGTCCCGTGGCTTGTCCTAGTCTATTAGTTGCCTTTGACTGGTTCCGCAATCACACCCTTGTGCGTACTCTTCCTACTCAATATGAATGTCTCAACCGCCAATATCTGCCTGCGGTGATGTTACGCCTTGATAAACATTTACCGAATCCTGATGCGATCGCGATTGTTTGTCAGGGGTTTGCTTGTCTGGAGCCTGCCATGAGTATAGAAATATGCGATCGGCAGCTATTGCGAAGTACAACAAGGGTTAGATAAAAGAAAGGCGGCTCGTTGAGCCGCCTTTCTTTTATGCTAATTCTGCACTTGCTGGTGGTTCTTCAGTCTTGCCAAAGGCAATTCTCAAAAATGGAGGAGCGAGGAAAGTAGTCATGATCACCATAATGATAATGGCAACTTCTAAAGGTTTGTCGATCGCACCGCTAGCCGTGCCAATTCCAGCAAATACAAGTCCAACTTCACCACGGGGAACCATGCCCACGCCGATCGCTAAGCGATTGATATTGGGGATGCCAAATACCACCCAACCTGTGATGACTTTGCCGATGATTGCTACGGCGAGCATAAATACCGCGATTAATAAGCCACTGCGATTTTCGGGAATCATTGGATTGAGAACACTAAGATCGGCTCTCGCACCGACAGTTACAAAGAACACTGGTACAAGTAAATCGGCAACAGGTTTAATCAGTTCATCTAACTCCTTACGAGCATCGGTTTCATCAAGTACTAATCCTGCGGCGAATGCTCCTAAGATTGCTTCTAAATGGATCGCATTGCCGATAAATGCCATCACATAGGCAAAGATAAAAGCTGGAATGACGATATTGCCGCGAGTTTGGAGCTTATCAACTATCGCAACAAAACTTTTGTTAAAGAAACCACCTAACAAGATTGCTCCGAACAAGAAGGCGATCGCGCTAACTAAGAGAATAGCGACGTTGGTAATATCGACTTCACCTGTTTTCGCCAAACTCGCTACCACAGCCAAAACGATTATCCCTAATACATCATCGATGACGGCTGCTCCAACTATGATTTGTCCTTCTTTGGATTTTAGCTGACCGATTTCTGCCAAAACCTTAGAGGTAATGCCGATACTGGTTGCAGTGAGTGCGGCTCCTGCAAAAATGGCAGGAATCGCGGCAACATGGAAGAAATACATTAGTCCAAGAGTTCCAGCCGCAAATGGAGCAGTTACACCGATAAATGCGACTACAAAAGCTTGAATACCGACTTCCTTGAGTTGGCGTAAATCAGACTCTAAACCAATCTCAAAGAGAAGTACAATTACGCCCAATTCAGCGATTACGGAAATAACTTCACTTTGTTCCGCAAATATGCTGTTAACGGCTTCAGGTGATAGATTGTTGAGCAACTGCAAGCCCGACATGATCAAAGAGTCAGAAGCAACAACCCCCCCTTCAGGAAAGATGACTAAGCGCAATGCAGATACACCAATAATTACACCAGCGACTAATTCTCCCAAAACAGGAGGTAAATCTAACCGCTTAGCAATTTCACTACCAACTTTACTGGCGATGTAAATGAAAATGAGGGTGAGTAATACACCTGACAAAATAACTGGAGCATTTTCTGACTCGGCGGTGGCAAGTAGAGGCTGCGGTATGTGCAATCCAGATATATGATTGGCGATCGCTGCGATCGAGAACATAGGCTATTTTCCTTTGTATTATGGTTAGGGGTGATCCAAGAAACCTAGACTTCACATTATTACGGTTTCGGTTATCTGTCTCTAGTAAGACTAGTTACATTTTTAAGAAAGTAAAAATTTATTTATTGGATGCGTTATGCAACGTAACGCATCCAATAGCGCATTGATTAGGGAGAGAGATTATCAAATTTGATTTTGTTAGCTATCCAATCTCCCCCTTGACTTACGTCTCAAGTGACCTAAAAACGTTGCTCAAGTAACCCAAAAAGCATAGAGAAAATCATATGTAAACAATAAGTATTCTATTCAGTATTCAATATGTACTGGCACTCACAGTAGCGTACAGTTAGAAAAAATAAAAGTAAAAAAATAAAAGTAGTTTATATTTCCAAAGTTTGAAATAAGAATGTTCTTAAGTCATTTCTAAAGGTTCTAATGCAATACCTTTGCTCGAAGTGACAAGCTTTTCACTATTAATTTTTTTAACTCTTTAAAGTTCATTTAGTTCAATATTCCTCGTAAGAGGAAACACAAGGAGGCATTCGTGGATTTTTGGTCCTTATTTTTAATGGACTTCGTTAAGCAGTTGCAATCCCCAACACTCGGTTTTTTGATTGGTGGCATGATTATTGCCGCTCTCGGTAGCGAGTTGGTAATTCCTGAGTCGATTGTTACCATTATTGTCTTCATGCTGCTCATCAAAATCGGTCTGACTGGTGGTATTGCGATCCGCAATTCTAACCTGACGGAGATGATTTTGCCAGTGGTGTTTGCTGTAATAGTGGGTATTCTTGTTGTATTCATCGCACGCTATACATTGGCTAAGCTGCCGAAGGTCAAAACCGTAGATGCGATCGCGACAGGTGGATTGTTTGGTGCAGTGAGTGGCTCTACCATGGCAGCCGCCCTGACACTACTTGAAGAACAAAAAGTCTCATACGAGGCATGGGCAGGGGCACTTTATCCCTTCATGGATATCCCCGCGCTCGTAACTGCAATCGTTGTAGCCAATATTTATCTCAACAATAAGAAACTTAAAGCAGCAGCTCTTTCTACTGCTCAGACTTCATTAAGTGAGCAGCCTGAACAAAAAGAGTTACCCAACACTCGTCAGGAGTATCTCAACCAACAGAGCAATACGGTTAATCGCGTCAAGATTTGGCCGATCATCAAGGAAAGCCTCCAAGGATCTGCTCTATCAGCAATGTTGCTGGGCTTGGCTCTTGGCATATTCACCCAGCCAGAAAGCGTTTATAAAAGCTTCTACGACCCAGCATTCCGTGGCTTGCTTTCGATATTGATGCTGGTCATGGGTATGGAGGCTTGGTCAAGAATTGGCGAACTGCGTAAGGTGGCTCAATGGTACGTCGTTTATAGTGTGATTGCCCCGTTTGTGCATGGGCTGCTCGCTTTCGGTTTAGGTGCGATCGCCCACTATACCACTGGTTTCAGCTGGGGTGGTGTTGTGGTCTTGGCAGTCATCGCCTCCTCTAGCTCAGATATTTCAGGTCCTCCCACATTGCGAGCTGGTATCCCGTCGGCTAATCCTTCCGCCTATATTGGCGCTTCCACAGCCATCGGTACACCAGTTGCGATCGGCTTGTGTATTCCGCTCTTCATTGGGATGGCTCAGGCACTATCGCTTGCTGGTAAGTAATTCAAGATAGGGGTCGAATTTTATCATCGATGCCCCACCCTAACATACTCATTAGATTAATAAACAAAATAGGTAAACAACATGGCTAAACCAGCAAAAAAGCTTGTCATCATCACAGAAAAGATTCTCCTGAAAAAGATTGCCCATATCATCGAAGATTCGGAAGCGACTGGTTACACGGTGATAGAAACTGGCGGTAAAGGCAGCCGCAACGTGCGCTCTTCACAAGAGCCTGGTCATCATGACATGAGTACAAATATAAAGTTTGAGGTACTCACAGCTGATCGTCTTATAGCTCAGAAGATTGCGGATAAGGTTGCCGTGACCTATTTCCTTGATTTTGCGGGTATTGCTTATATCAGTGATGCAGAGGTGCTATATGGAAGTAGTTTCTGTGGACCAGAAGGCTGTTGATTCGAGACGACACAGAACTTAACGTGATTTAAACCGTTGCTATGTCCAATATTTAACATCAGACTCAAACAGCATTGGCGGGAACTTCGGTTTCCGCTTTTTTGTCCCCAAAATAGGGTAGTCCTGAAAAGGAAAGGATTTATATAGGTGGGATATGCTTCGCGCCGCACATCCTTACCTTTCTAGGATTACCCAAAATTAATTCTAATGGATTATTATTTACTTCTTGCCTTAATCTGATTACCACTGCATGTAATCTGAAAATATTTCTCTGCGCCAAATAAGTTATGAGTCAACAACCATTCGCAATTTCCCCATTGCCCAAAACTCTAACTTCACCAGAAACATGTGGATTTGGATTTAGTGGGTTATTGTTATGGCTAGGGACGGCTCCAGCCATGCATGCGGCTCTGGGACCACAGGCGATCTGGGTGTGGTTGCCGGGAACCATCGTTGGTATGATGCTCAATCTCCAAGTTAAGCGTTTAGGGAGCTATTTCCCTGATGTTGCTGGTGGCACTCCCAACTATATGACTCGCTTGCTTCACAAATTCCCACACTTGGCTCGCTATGGGGCAATCGGCTATCTGCTGGGTTGGGTATCGGTTCCGCCTATGAATGCGATTATTCTGACCGATTTAATCAAGGCAAATCTGACTCCACTGGGCATTACCTGTCCAGCAACTCTTCTCAGGATCGGGTTTACAGTCCTGCCCTTCATCGTCGCCTTTAGTGGAACTCGTACCTTAGGTATTCTGCACTATTTCTTTGTGTTTCCCGCGATCGGGTTTATTCTCACATTTTGTCTACAAGGTATTGGTTGGTTGAGTTTTGCTCCCACTAGCCCTGGGATACTGCCTGATTTCGGAGTAGGTATTTCTTTGATCGATTGGATGAAATGGTTTTTCATCGCTGTCTATGCGGTTTATGGCTGCGAAACAGCCTCTTCATTTGTAGCTGATAGCCGCCAACCCAATTTTACTCTAAGGTGCTTGCAGGTGACGGCTGGCATGATTCCGATCGTCTATCTCGGTGGCTCATGGGTTTTAATGCGGTTAGCTACAAGTCCAGATTTAGGGGATAGCGCCTATCTCAATCTAGCCGCCGCAACCACACCATTTTGGGGTGCATTCGCCCCCCTCCTTGTCACCTTTCTGATTACGTCAGGATGTCTACTTAGCTCTTCAACGGCTGTATCCAACTGTCCTCGAATTTTGTATCAGTTAGCCAAAGATGGTTACTTACCGCCCGTTTTTGCGGTTCTATCTCGTCGGGGCGTTATTGAGCCCAGTTTGATTTTTACTCTCGTACTGAGTCTAATTTGTTTGGTGTGGGGCGATGTCGCACGGGTTGTGATGGTAACTGGTACTGGCTATCTGACCTCGATGATGGCAATTCATTTGGGTGAGTGGATCAGTCGGAGGCGAGAAGAAACTCGATGGCAATTGTGGTCATTAGGCTTTTTGGGTCTTGAAGCGGTTGTTTTGGTCGTAGGTGGTTTAGCTTGGGGTTGGCAAGACTTGGGGATTGGCTTACTGCTCCCTTGGTTAATTGGAATGGTTGCTACTCAATTACCGCGCCTGAAATTGCCTCTGTTCCATCCCGATGGCTGGATGCAACGTTATCGCCAACGCCCCCAGAACGTCAAGGCAGATTGGTTGGTTTTTCAGGTGATGATCTTAATTGGATTGGTGTGCAGTGCGTTGAGTATTGGTTGGTGGATGCGGGCAGGTTTAGCTCAGGGGACTGAGGGGCAACATGTGGCGTTGTTTAGCATTTTATTAGTGACGGTGGCGTTTGTAGCAGTGGCGATCGCCTGTTGGACGAGCTTGCCTCAAATAGCGGCTATCACTGAGTCTAGAGAACAGGTTGAACTGACATTGATGGATTTGCAACAGGCTCAAACGAAACTTGTGCAGGCTGAAAAAATGTCAAGTTTGGGAGAGATGGTAGCTGGGGTTGCCCATGAGATCAATAATCCTGTCAATTTTATCCACGGCAATCTGAGTCATGTAGTCGATTACATTCAGGATTTAATGAATCTGATTCAACTTTATCAGCAGCAAAACCCGAATACATCGCCTGAGATTCAAGCCATGGTGGAGGATATTGATTTAGAATTTTTGCAGGAAGATCTTCCCAAAACTCTGAATTCGATGAAAATCGGCACCGATCGCATTCGCAAGATCGTGTTGTCATTACGCAACTTCTCTCGCCTTGATGAAGCTGATTTTAAAGCCGTTGATATTCACGAAGGGATTGATAGTACTCTCTTGATTTTGGGGCATCGGCTCAAAGCAAAAGCCGATGTCCTAGAGATTAAGATCATTAAAGACTACAGTGTTCTACCCGAAATTGAATGTTACCCAGGGCAACTAAATCAAGTGGTGATGAATATTTTGTCAAATGCTCTCGATGCGCTTGAAGAAAATGCACTCAAAAAGACTGGGGATGAAAAAAACTATGCCCAAAAACAATCTAAATCAGGGCAAATTACGATTCGTACATCACTGTTAGATAATGAGTTTGTAGAAATTGCGATCGCTGATAATGGAATCGGAATTCCTGAACAAATTCAACAACGGATTTTTGATCCGTTCTTTACTACTAAGGCTGTCGGAAAGGGAACTGGGATGGGGATGTCCATTAGTTATCAAATCATCACAGAAAAGCATCGGGGACATCTCAAGTGTGTTTCTGTGCTCGGGCAAGGAGCTGAATTCTTGATTCAGATTCCCATTCGACAACAAGTTAGTGAGACTGTCTAAGTGCTGATGATTGCTTGCAGTTGTTTACATGCCTTAGCGATCGCATCAAGACTGCCAGGGTTTACTAAACCGTAGTAACCAAGTGTATAGACGCGATCGCCCTTGACAGCATCGAGCTTATTCCAGAAGGGGGCTTCCTTGAGCTTATTGATTGCACCATCCCCAAAATCGACCAAAATCAACACTTTGGGATTTGTCTCCAAGATTTTCTCAGCAGAGAGAGTGATATAGCCTCTTTGAGGGCTTTGACCTTGCAGTTCAGCCGCCGCATTTTCAATTTGGAACTTAGTCAGTAAATCTCCTGCCCAACTATTTTTATTCGGCGCAAGAATTGGTTGAGCACTTACTAAGACGAGCGTTGATTCTGGTTTAGTGGCTTTAGTCGAGATGAGAGTTTGATAGGACTTAATTAGGGCTGTGGGATCGGCTTGGATTTCGGTAGCGATCGCAACGGTTAATTCCTCTAATGATTGCCAACTGGTAATGCTAGAGGTCATCGTCTTAATGCCTAGCTCCTTCAACTTAGCAAGAACTTGATCATGAAAACCCGTTGCGCCGATTACTAAATCAGGCTTGAGGGCAATGATTTTCTCTAAATTCGGAGGCGTTTGTCCTTCGCTAACTTGAGGTAGCTTAGACATCTCGGCATTCTCTCTGAGTAAGCGACTCCCAGGGATGCCCACTAATTTAGTCTTATCTAATCGATAGATAATATCTGCTGAAAGCGAAGTCAATGCTACGACCTTAGAAGCTTTAGCTGGATTAACTTCGGGAGATTTTGCTTGGGAACTATTAACAGCAGGTGGAGATGGAGATTGAAAAGGAACTGTAGGAGTACAGGAAACAGTAAATATAGCGACTATAAGGATAATCACCCAATTTCTTAGTGATCGCATGAATTGAAATACTTGATAAATCATCTTTGCTTAATATAAGGGTTATTACAGCGCTTTGCGCTTAAGTGCGAACCAATAATTTTTTAAAAGTGTTACTTTGCAACACTTTTAAAAAATTTATTGTGGTTCTTTTAATCAGCAATTGCTATAACTTAGGACATTTGCGATCGCTTGCTTTTGTTCTAAATCGTAGCCCCACTTTTGAAAGAAATCGGCGTATTCGCCTTTGTTGGAGATGGCTGAGTTCAACATTTGGGCGGAAATTGTGCGAACTTCAGGCAGATCGACTTTTTTAATTAACATCGCAGTGCGTTTAGCCACGAGTTCGGAATCATGGGCTTCTTCGGTTTTGCCATTGCGTTGATGAGTGAGTGCCATGGCAGTTGACATGGCAAGATTTTTTACCAGTAATTCCGCGATCGCGTTGGGTTCAGCTTGCAAGGCCTGAATAATTGCAGGACTAGGGTTATCGGCTAATTCCCATGTGCCTGTCAAAAAGCTTACAAAAAATCCTCTCGCTCCATTTGAGGTTTTAACAAGTGCCTCAACTTCTGATTTTAGTTGTGAGGCTTCTAAATCTTTTCGTACTCGTAAAGTCTCGGTGTAGGCGATCGCGGCTTCAAAGGTCATGTTTTTCATAGGTTTATCACTTTCAATTTCCTCTATAAATTATCTAACTCACCTTACGCTGATAGAAAATCTGTCCTCATCCCCCAACCCCTTCTACCAAGGAGGGAGAAGGGGAGCAAGAGGCGGTTTTCAGTTTTTCTTCCCCCCCTCTCCCTTTTTGGGCTACGGTGTACACACAAGTCAGTTTGTGCGTGAAATCAAAGAAATTACCCCACCCTAACCCTCCCCTTGCAAAGGGGAGGGAACAAGATTTCTAGTCTTCCCCCTTTACAAGGGGGAATTAAAGGGGGTAAGTCCGACTTGTGTGTACACGGTAGCTTTTTGGGAGAGGGGCTAGGGGTTAGGGTCTCTGTAAATTCTGCGTAACATGAGTTACTTAATTATCGTTGGTTGCAATAAGCTGAGCAAATGTCCTTCGGGGCTGCGAACCGCGGCAACCTTCCCAAAAAAAGGTTCGCGAATGCGCCCTTCTAGCTTGCCACCGAGAGCTTCTAAAGTTGCGATCGCCTCAAGCAAATCATCGACATGAAAGCTGAGAATTGGTGAACCTCCAGTTGTTGGTTCCTCTTCTACTCCATGCATAATGATTTTTGTTCCATTAGCATCAAGTTCTGCCATGTTGGGACTCAGTTTAGTGATTTCTAAACCTAACCCTGAACTGTAGAACTGTGCGGCGGCAGGAACGTCTTTTACCATCAGCATGATATGTCGAAATTGTACGGTCATTTTGCGATTCTCCTAATTGATATAAAAAGTGGTGTTTGCGTCGTTTATTCCAATCCTCAAAATGGCAATGCCATTTTGAGGATTGAAATACTTTTAAAAAACAAAGGTCAATCCAGCCCTAAGACTAATTCCTGTTTGAGCAAATCTAGCAAGATCTGTTGGGGCAGGAGCAGTAATCAGAGGGCGCACATCGGAATAAAGGAAATATTGGCTATTAAATAGATTGAAAATTCCCATATTCAGAGTTAGCTGCGGAGTGATTTTGTAGAACCCAGTCAAGTCAACGACTGTATAGCCTTGTGGTGTGTAGGAATTAGCTGGTCGATTACTCGCAAGTCTAGGTTGACCTGCAAAGGTAGCGATCAGGTCGGCTCCCCAAATACTCTCAGGGGCACGATAGCGCAAGCCCGTTACCAACTTAATCGGATCGACAGTTTCCAAAGGTTGATTGGTAGTTTGATTCTCACCAACCGTTAGCCCCAGAGCAGCAATCAGGCTGAATCCATCATTAGTAGGACTAAAGCGATACTCACTACCCAATTCAATTCCATAGGTACTTGCCTTCGCCACATTCTGAGTTTGGAATAGACTCACATTTGGAATCCCGTTAACTGATGCAACTCCCGCACTCGCAAAGGATTCAATGAAGTTACTATAACTGTTGTAAAAACCTGTGAGATTGAAGTTGAACTGAGGATAGTTAGCTCTAACTCCAATCTCAAAAGTATCACTGGTCTCAGGTTTTAGGTTTGGATTTGATAGAGTTTGATAACGGAAAGTGGGGCTGGTGAGATTAGTAAATCCAGAATTAATTTCACTATACAAAGGTGTGCGAAATCCTTTCGCATAGCGACCAGTCAATGTCCATTCGGGCGAGGTTTGCCAGACAAAGCCAAGGCTGGGTGAAATTGCCGAGTCATTAAAGTCCGCTGCCGTAGCGCTAGGGGAATTTCGCAGATAGAGTTCATCGATTTTAGTCTTGAGTTGATAGGAATCGAATCTTAGCCCTGCAATCAATGTGAAGGTGTCACTAAAATCAATTGCATTTTGGACATAAACACCTAAACGGAAGGTGTCAGAATCAGGAAAGTCCTTGACAGGGAAATTATCCGAGCCAACCACATTAGTAGTGAGAATATTTGCTCCTGCGGCATTAAACCGATTTTCAGTACCGTTACGAATGCGCTCGTTGCGAGTAGTAGAAATATCAATTCCATAGGTCAGAGTATTAGGAATCTCATTGATTTTAAAACGACTTTGGAATTCTACTTCACCTCCAAGAAGGCGATCGCTAAAAGTATTAGTGAGATTACGCAAACGACGACGATCTACGCCTGCACCAGTTCTGACAAAATCCTGAGTACGAATTTCTTCAACATTGGAGTTTTGATAGTAGATCTGGGCTTTGGCTGCGGTCAAAAAGCTGGTGCTATTGGGATCGTTGAAATCATAGGAGATACTAAAGCGATCGCGGGAGACATTATTATCTAAAGTCTCATCCTGACCTCGAAATCCAGTTGGTGATTGCAATCCCGCCACAGTAATTGGCGCAACTTTAAAGTTATCGCGATTACGGAAGATTTCCGCAGCGAAACCAATTTTGCTAGTTGCATCTATGCGATAGACTAATTTACCGAGCCAGTTGTTACGAGCATTACTGCGGCTATCAACAAACTCGTTGCCTGTAGGAACCCTTGCTTCGGCTCCATCGCGGCGAGTGTAACCGAGTAAGCCTTCAAAATTACCGTCACGGAATGCGATCGCGGCGGTATTTGTAAAACTGCGATCGGTGGTTTCCACATTGGTCGAGAGGCTAGTCACCACTGATTGATCGGGGCGCTTTTTAAGTAAATCTTCGGGATCTATAGTACGGAAGCTAACCACGCCGCCCAAAGCGTCACTTCCATAAAGAGCTGAAGCTGGTCCCCGCACTACTTCAACCCGTTGTAAGCTTTCAATATCGACGTAATCGCGCCCAAGGGAAGATGTTCCAAAAGAAAACTGAGCAGGAAGTCGAATACCGTCATTGAGAATCAAAACACGGTTGCCGCCCAAGCCCCGAATATTGATATCTTGCAATCCATAGCGGCGATTATTCCCAACCGAGACGTTTGGTTCGTAACGGAAGACATCGCGCAAATCCTGAGATAGATTTTGATCGATTTTGTCAGCATCAATAACTGCGATTGACCCAGGGGTTAGCCTTGTTGGTCTAGCAGTTCTTGTACCTGTGACCGTAATTTCTTCTTCAGGTTCACCATCACGATTGAGGCTAAAAAGCTGTCCTTGAGTTATCAACGAAACTTCTTGGGTGGGTGGCTTGCCATTACCAAACACATTGACCCGCAAGGTATTTGCATCAAGTTGAGTAATGTTGATTTTGCTGATTTCAGCAGTAGGATCAGCGGCGCTAAATTCCTGCATATCAGGAATCGCCAGCACAGCATTGGGAATATCTGCAACCAGATTATTTCCTTCAATCCTGAAGTTATTGGTGTCAATCTGAAGCGATCGCCCTTCTGCGGTTTCCAAAATAATCTCTAGTCTTGCATCACTAAGATTGATTTGAACATTGGTAACTTGGACGGGAGAAGCTTGGGCGATTTTTAGGTCAAGGGGCTTCAGCCCCTTGTCTTCACTAGGATTTTCTTTCTCATGAGAAATATTTTCAGCGATCGCTAATTCTGAGAACAAAAATAATATCGGAATACTAAGCAATAAGAATACGGCATTCTTAAGCAGAATGTGATGAAATTTCATATGATGTTTGATGTCGATTTGATGTCGATAAATTGAGGGCAAGTTGGCGCTTGCCCTTTTTTGATAGCTTTGAAAGCTTATTTGGTAGGATCGCGACTCCTGACTAAAGTATGTGATGGCGACAGCAAGCAAATCTGTAAACCTACAGGAGTAATGATTGTCATTGCTTCCACATCAAAAACTTGACGTAGATTTTCAGGCGTGATTGATTGATCGGGAGTACCGATCGCGACAACTTCTCCTTTCTTCAGCATGGCAATGCGATCGCTATAACGCACCGCCAGATTAATATCATGCAGCACCGTAACAATCGACAATTGACGCTCGTGATTGAGCATTTTCAATAGTTCCAATAGCTCTAACTGATGATGCAAATCCAAAAATGTAGTCGGTTCATCGAGCAATAGAACTTGTGGATCTTGAGCTAAGGTCAAAGCTAAAAAAGCCCTTTGCCTCTCACCACCCGAAAGCTGCTCTACAGGGCGATCGCTAAATTCGGTTAACTGGGTTTGCGCGATCGCAGTCTCGACCATTTCGCGATCCTCTAAACTGAGATCCCATTGCCACCAAGGTTGATGAGGTGTACGTCCGAGGCTAACCAGTTGTCGCACCGTTAACCCTGATGGAACAACTTGTTGCTGTGGCAAAATCGCCAACTGCCGCGCTACCGATTGTGCAGATTGTTGATGAATCGCTTTGCCATCAAGTAAAACTGCGCCAGTTTGAGGCGTGAGGATACGGCTAAATAATCGTAATAATGTTGATTTACCTGAACCATTTGCTCCGACTAGGCTTAGCCATTCTCCTTTATGCAAAGATAGCGACACATCCTTTACAATCGACTGTTTGCTATAGCCACCAAAGAGATGTTTTGATTCTAACAATGCATCAGAAAGATCATAATTATCCATCTCTAACCTCTCTTACCGCGACGATAGAGTAACCAAATAAATAGCGGCGAACCCAGCAACGCTGTAACTGCGCCCACAGGCAATTCCACCGTTCCTAATCGCGATAGCAAATCTGCAAGTGTTAGCACCCATGCACCACCGATCGCCGAACATGGCAAAATCCATCGGTAATCAGAACCTACTAGCAAGCGCACACCATGCGGCACAACCAAGCCGACAAAGCCAATTAGTCCCGCCATACTGACAGCGCTTGCTGCTAGTAAACTCGCCACTGCCCCGATCGCTAAACGCGATCGCACAAGGGAAGTTCCTAAACCTGAAGCCATATCGTCGCCGAGATTGAGCAAATTGAGTGGACGCGCTAATAAGCAACCAGCAATTAGTGCCATGCCCACATATGGCCCAACATTATTCACTTCAGCCCATCCGCGACCATTGAGACTGCCGATCAACCAATTTAGCGCCGACTGAATCCTGCCATCATCAGCGAGTAATAGCAATGTTGTCTGAATTGCCCCAAACATGGAACTAATCGCCACACCCGCCAAAATCAAGCGCTCGACCGATAGTCCACCACCTAAGTAGCCAAGGGTATAAACGAGTATTGCGGTAGCGATCGCACCTAGCCATGCACCCACAGGAACCAAAGTCTGCACTACACCTAGAGTAATCATTGCGATCGCCACTAGTCCAGCACCTGCGGAAATGCCCAATACAAAGGGATCGGCAAGTCCATTGCGCAGCATTCCTTGCAACAATGCGCCCGACATTCCTAGCGCCGCACCGACTACCATCGCCGCAATAATGCGCGGTAATCGCAGTTCCCAAATAATCGTTTGATTAATTGATTCGCCTTGATGCCAGAGCGCTTGCCAGAGATCATTCCAGCTAAGCGGGACGGCTCCTTGGCATAGCGAAATTGCCATCGTTAGCAGTAGTCCCATCGTTAGCAAAACTAAAGTTGGCAGGAAGCGATCGCGCAAAAGCAAATGATTAAATTTAAATTTCTGAACTGTCATCAATCAAATCAACCTGAATAAATCTAATCCTAACTTTTGCTAAGTAAGTTGCTGAAATTAAGCGTAGGATAAGTTAGCGATAGCTTAACCCATATCATTTCCACCTAATTGATGCGTTACGTTGCACTAACGCCATCCTACATTTAGCTGTGTATAGCTACTTATATGCGCTAGGTGAAAAAATATTATTGAGAATTCTCGGCAATCCTCCATAAAACACCTGAGGGATCAAAAACAACAAAGTCGCGCATTTTCCATTCCTGCTGTTTTGGTGGAATAACTCTCACCTTATACTTTTCAGCAATGTTGCGGCTTTGGAATTCAGCCCACCAACTATCAACATCTTCGACCAACAAATGCATCATTAGGTTTTCGGCAAGTTCCTTTACATAAAAATTCTGTAAGAAAAAGCCTACACCTGTATTACCAACATTAAAGACAGCTAGTTCCGCATCTTCATAAAATATTTCAAATCCAAGGTCTAGATAAAATGACTTGGAGAGATTGAAATCTTTGGCAGGAACAAAGGCTCTCAAGTTTATAGCATTCAAGTTAGACACCAAACTCAGACCTCAACAGCGCTACCCACTTTTTCAATCTTTGTTCAGTCAACTCCGATTGATTAGTATCATCTAGAGCCAACCCAACAAATTTACCATTGCGTACTGCTTTGGATTCATCAAATTCATAACCTTCCGTTGACCAATAACCAATGGTCTTGCCTCCACGTTCTGTGATCTTTTCTTCGAGAATACCGATCGCATCTAAGAAGTTATCCGAATAGCCAATCTGATCACCACACCCGAAATAAGCAACTTTCTTCCCAGAAAAATCAACATCATCAAGTTCAGCGTACAAACCTTCCCAGTCTGATTGCAATTCACCGATATTCCAAGTCGGACAACCAACGATTAGGCAATCATAGCCTTCAAAATCACTAGTATCGGCTTTGGCGACATCATGTAAATCCACAAGCCCAGCACCAAATGCTTTCTGAATTTCTTCAGCCGCACTCTCAGTATTTCCAGTCTGAGTACCAAAAAACAGTCCAATCTTAGCCATAGTTGTATTTTTCCTTGTTTAGAATAATGAGCAAATGTTGAGAACTTAAATAGGGGATTCCTGCAAAGACGAAAATGACCTTTCAGGGAAATTTTGATGCAACGTTAAATAATGATTTTTCCAACTGAGTAAACCTTGTAGTCGCAGTTGATTGAGCGATCGCGTCATGGTTACTCTGGTCGAACCAATTGTATCGGCAATATCTTGATGGGTGAGCTTAAGGCAAATAGTCATACCGCGATCGCAAGGTTTCCCAAACTTTCTAGACAACCAAATGAGAAACTTCTTGAGTTTGACATCAGTAGTGCGGCAATGAGCAATATTCAATAACTGTTGCGTTTGCTGACAATGGTCAATAATTGCGCTAGAAGCCTGTTCCCATAAAATCGATGGCAAGATTTCCATCTCAACATCATTTAAACATTGAATCTGGTAAGGATCGAGAGTTGACATGAGGCTGCCAACAATATCGCCTTCATTCCATAGTCCCAAGATAATCTGGTTGCCGTCTTCATCCCAAGTCATCGTCCGCACAATCCCAGTTTTAATGCGCCACAACACATCACTGCGAAGCGGAATATACTCGTAACGCTTGAAGTAATAGCTTTTGAGTCCATGATTGAGCAGATGTAAAACTCTTGGTGGTGCAAGTGGAATTGACAAATGGTTATCAGCTAATTTGACTAATGTGGAATTCATTAATTAAACCTCTTTTATTTATGTATCAGTGCCATCAGCAGCCAAAAGTTTGCCAAATAAGTTATTGATGCGATCGTCAATAAACTGCCAAGAAACATCGCCATAATTTTGTTCTCTAATATTTTTTGAGAAAGCCATATTTCTGTTAAAGGTTTGGCTTTGCTAAATCTTTAGAAACTATTTAAGAATTGTCTAGATCCCCCCAGCTCCCCTTAAAAAGGGGGGAGAATTAAATTCTTCCCCCTTTTTAAGGGGGATTGAGGGGGATCTCTGAGGGCTTTTAGCCACAGAAAGTAATTCCTAAATGGTTTTTCAACAGAAATATAGGGCTTTATTCCGCATTCGCCATATTTAGAGCGCGACTAACACTACTAAAATCAAAGCCGATCGCTTTCAGTGCGTGATACAAATGTCCTTGCAAGAACAAGAATGCCAAGATGAAATGAGCATTAGCAAGCCAGCAGCGGGGAGTATGCGCTCCGAAGGGTAATGTTACTGTGTCAGCATAGAAAGGCATGACACTGAGCTTTACTTGCAGGATTTCACCATAAAATTCCACTGGATAGGCAAGAGTATTAACAGCACAGAAATAGGAAGCGACAAAACCAGCTAGTGCGATGCCACCTAATGAATAAGAGAGAATTGCTTCACTAGAGAAAATCAAGACTTTCTTTGCCCAAGCCAAAGGAGGCACTACGATATGCCAAATGCCACCAGCTAAAAGCATAATTCCTACATAGATATGACCACCAACTAGATCTTCTAAGCTATTCACGCTTGCAAAATGGGTTTGATAGCCATAGATCACCAATGGATCGAGAGTTGGTGCTGTCACAACTCGGACAGCATGAATAGTCGAGTCATAAAGCCCACCAAAGTACATCGCTTTTGCGGCAAGCAATAGTGCTCCTGCT